>NZ_CYTU01000007.1:0-184490 GCF_001299375.1 Achromobacter sp. 2789STDY5608621
TCGGGGCGGCGGGGGCGGCAGCCTGGGGGGCGGGGGGCGCCTGCGTGCCGCCGCCCAGCGCGGCGTACAGGCCGACCCGGGCCGACAGCAGCGCGCGGCGCGTCTGCACCAGCGTCTGCTGGGCCGCCAGCAGGTCGCGTTGGGCGTCCAGCACTTCCAGGTAGGGCGAGGCGCCATGGTCGTAGCGCAGCTTGGCCAGGCGCGCGCGCTCGGCCTGCGCGGCGACGGTGGCGCGCAGCACCTGCACCTGTTCGGCCAGCCAGCGGCGCGCCGACAGCGCGTCGGCGACATCCTTGAACGCGCTCTGGATGGCGCGTTCGTAGCCGGCCACGGCCTGGTCGCGGCGCACTTCGGCCAGGTCCAGGTTGGCGCCGCGGCGGCCGGCGTCGAAGATCGGCAGGTCGATGCTGGGCGCGAAATTCCAGGCGCGGCTGCCGCTGCCGAACAGGCCGTCCAGTTCGGCGCTGGCGGTGCCGAAGGCGCCGGTCAGCGTGATGCGCGGGAAGAAGGCGGCGCGGGCCGCGCCGATGTTGGCATTGGCCGCGCGCAGCTGGTGTTCGGCCGCGACGATGTCGGGGCGGTTCGCCAGCAGGTCCGAGGGCAGGCCGGCGGGCAGGTCGCGCATCACGCTGTCGTCATCCAGGCCGGCTTGCGGCAGCGGCAGCGCCAGCGGCTTGCCGGTCAGCAGCTCCAGCGCGTGGGCCTGGGTGGCGCGTTCGCGCTCCAGATCGGCGCCGAGCGCCCGGGCCTGCTGCCACAGGGTCTCGACCTGGGTCAGGTCCAGCTTCGAGATCGAACCGACTTCGTAGCGGCGGCGGAAGATGCGCAGCGATTCCTCGCGCGAGGCGATGGTCTCGCGCGTCAGCGCCAGGCGTTCGTCCAGTTCGCGCAGCGACAGGTAGCCGTCGGCCACCTGCGCCACCAGGCTCAGCGTGGCGGCCTCGGCGGCGGCGTCGGACGCCAGGTAGTTTTCCAGCGCGGCGTCCTTCAGGCTGCGCACGCGGCCCCAGAAATCGAGTTCCCAGGTCGCCATGCCCAGGCCTACCTGGTATTGGCTGGCCACTTGCGGCTGGCCGGTCAGGTTCAGGTCGCCGGGGGTGCGGCCGCGGGTGCCGTCGGCCTGCGCGCCAAGGGTGGGGAACTGGTCGGCGCGCTGGATGCCGTAGAGCGCGCGCGCTTCCTCGACCCGCAAGAGCGCCGTGCGCAGGTCGCGGTTGTACGCCAGCGCGTCGGTGATGAGACCCTGCAGCACCGGGTCGGCGAAGTAGTCGCGCCAGCCGATGCGGGCCGCGTCGCGCGTGGCGGTGTCGGCGCCGGCCTGCTCCGGGTAGGCGGCGGCCACCGGCAGGTCGGGACGCGCATAGGGCGGGGCCATGGACACGCAACCCTGCGCCAGCAGCACGGCCAGGACGGCCGGCGCCAATCGGGCGGCGCGCCAGGGCGGAAGGGGACGGCGGGTCATGACTCATTTCTCCATTACGTAGACGCCGGGCGCTTCGCCCAGCGGGGGATAGCCCTTGCGCGCGGCGCCCAGTGCGGGCGGCCTGGCGGGCGGGCCGGACAGCGCATCGAGCCAGGCGCGCCAATGCGGCCACCAGGAGCCCGCGTGCGCGGTCGCCGCCGCCAGCCAGTCGTCGGGCGCGAGCGCCGCGTCGCCGGCCGGCCGCAGCAGGCTGCGGAAACGCCGGCGCGGATGGCCGGGTTCACTGACGATGCCGGCGTTGTGGCCGCCGCTGGTCAGCACGAAGGTCAGCGGCGCGGGCGACAGGTCGTGCAGCTTGTAGACCGAACGCCATGGCGCCACGTGGTCGGTCTCGGTGCCGACGCAGAACGTCGGCAGGGTCAGGTCGCGCAGCTGCACCGCGCGGCCCTCCACCGGGTAGCGGCCCGCGGCCAGGTCGTTGTCCAGGAACAGGCGGCGCAGGTATTCGCCATGCATGCGCGCCGGCATGCGGGTGGCGTCGGCGTTCCAGGCCTGCAGGTCGGTCATGGGGCGGCGCTGGCCCAGCAGGTATTCCGAGGTCATGCGCGACCACACCAGCTGCTGCGAGCGCAGCAGCTGGAACGCGCCGCTCATCTGCTGCGCCGGGAAGTAGCCCAGCGCCGCCATCTGCGCTTCCAGCAGCGCGACCTGGAACGGGTCGATGAACAGCCCCAGTTCGCCGGGTTCGCTGAAATCGGTCTGCGCCGCCAGCAGCGTCAGGCTGGCCAGGCGCCGGTCGCCGTCGCGCGCCATGGCGCTGGCGGCCATCGCCAGCAGCGTGCCGCCCAGGCAGTAGCCCATCGCATGCACGGCCGCGCCGGGGACGATCGCCTCGATCGCCGCCAGCGGCTCGCGCACGCCCAGGCGCAGATAGTCGTCCATGCCCAGGTCGCGCTCGGCCGCCGTGGGGTTCTTCCAGGACACGCAGAACACCGTGTAGCCCTGGCCGACCAGATAGGCGATCAGCGAATTGTGGGGCGACAGGTCCAGGATGTAGTACTTCATGATCCAGGCCGGCACGATGAAGATCGGCTCGGGCCGGGTGCGGGCGGTCGTGGGGCGGTACTGGATCAGCTCGGCCAGCGGGTTGCGCAGCACCACCTGGCCGGGCGTCGTCGCCACTTCGTGGCCGGGGCGGAAATGTTCGGCGTCGGCCGGCGGCAGGCCGCCCAGCTGGCGCAGGCCGTCCTCCCAGGCATGGCGCGCGCCGCGCAGCAGATTGGCCCCGCCCTCGCGGACGGTCTGGCGCAGCACTAGCGGATTGGCGCAGGGAATATTGTCGGGGGCCAGCGGCTCCAGCCACTGGCGCGCCGCGAAGGCCGCCAGCGCGCGTTGATGGTCATCGGCCAGGGGCAGGGCGCGGGCAAACGCGTCCCAGCCGCGCTGGGCCTGCAGAAAGCCCTGCGACCACAGCGCATAGGGCCACTGCCGCCAGGCGTCGTCATCGAACCGGCCTGCGTGCGCCGCAACCTGCTGGGGGACTGGCGGGGGCTTGTTCGGCATGATGGCTCCGAGGCGCACAGGCGGCGGGAGTGCCGCGGGTGGGGGGCGGATCGTCGCGCAACCGGGCTTGTGGCTCGGCGTCGGACAGATCCGACCTCGTAACCATTGTGCCGCCGTCGTCCTGCGCAATCCTTGATCAAAATCAAGTTAGCGACTGACTGGTCGGTTTTTAATGGATGCGTTGGCCGGTGGCGACACCGCGCGCCAATTCGCACAGGGAGCAGTGGTGATGAGCACGCAACGTCAGCGTCTCCCCCCAACCGTGCGCGTCGGGCAGATCCTCGACGCCGCGCTGCAGGAATTCTCGGCCGCCGGCTATGCCGGCGCCCGGATGGACGACATCGCCGCCCGCGCCGGCCTGTCCAAGGGCGGCCTGTACGCGCATTTCGCCAGCAAGGAAGAGGTGTTCGAGGCGCTGCTGGCGCGCTACCTGAGTCCGCCCCGGCTGGACGCCCGCGCCCTGGTCGAGGGCTCGGCCACGCCCCGGCACCTGGCCGAACGCCTCGTCAACCACCTGCACGCCAGCCTGGCCAATCCGGCCATGATCACCGCCATGCGCCTGCTGCTGGCCGAAAGCGGCCGCGTGCCGCACCTGGCGCGGCGCTGGCGCCAGGACACCGCCGACGCCCACCAGGCCGATATCGCCCACCTGCTGCAACTGGCGCGCGAGCGCGGCCTGTGCGGCGACGGCGCCGCGCTGCGCCATCCGTGGCTGCTGCTGTCGCCGGTGGTCCACGCCATCTTCATGGCGATCCTGCTGGGGCCGGACGAGCGCCTGAACCTGCCGGAACGGCGCGAGGCCCACGTGGCGCTGATCTGTGGGTTGCTGTAGTGGCGGTCCGGGTGACCGGCCGGATGCGCGGCGCCGCGCCGCCCTGTATCCTTGCGTAACTCCCCAACGACTGAAGCTGCGAGGACCATGTGCCTACCTCCGGAATGACGGTTCGCGTGCCGTCCTGGCGCTATTTCCCCGTGGCCCTGGCCCTGGTGTTGCCCGTGCTCGCCTGCGTCGCCTGGACCTGGCTGCACGCGCAGCGCAGCGAACGCGCCGACGCGGCCACGGCGGCCCAGATCGTGCGGGTCCAGACCGAGCAGATACTGGCGCGCGCGCTGGACATCCTGCCGCGGGTCACCGACCTGGCGGCCAGATCCTGCGAGGAGGCGCGTCCCGACTTGTACCGCTGGGGCACGCTCAATCCCTATTTCCGTTCCCTGCTGCTGGTCGAGCGCACGCACATCTACTGTTCGTCCGCGCTGGGCGAGGTGGACTACGACTCCGGCGTGTTCCATCGCTGGCCCGTCGGCACGCCGCCGACGCAATGGTTCACCAGCGTGGCCGGCACGCCGCTGGCGCCGGACCGGCCGGCCCTGTTGCTGGGCATGGCCGGCGGCGACGGCCGCGGCGGCGTGGTGGTGGTGGACGGCCGCTATGTGCAGGACGTGCTCAACGCGGTCTCGTCGCTGGGCGCTTATCAAGTGGAGGTCAGGCTGGGCAATGGCGCGCCGATCCACAACGATGGCTGGTCGGCGGCGGGGCTCGAGCAGATGGCCGGATCGACGCATTCGGTCGCCGGGCGCGGCGATCTCGCCATCCGCGTGATGGCGCCGCCCGAGGCGGTGGTGCGCGCCTGGCAGCAATTGCTGGTGGGATATCTGCCGGTGGCCCTGCTGTGCGGCGCGTTGCTGGCGTTCGGCGCCTATCGCCTGCAGGTGAGCCGGCAATCGTTCAAGGAACAACTGCGCCGCGCGATGGCGGCCGACGAATTCCACGTCGAATACCAGCCGGTGTACGGCAACCGCACCGGCCGCTGCGAAGGCGTCGAGGCGTTGATGCGCTGGACCCGGCCGGGCGTGGGCCCGGTGCGGCCGGACATCTTCATCGCGGCGGCAGAGGCCGACAACATGATCGTGCCGCTGACGCAGCACCTGCTCAAGCTGATCCAGCGCGACATGCAGGGCTGGGCCACGCCGCCGGATTTCCACATCGCCGTGAACGTGGCGCCGGAACACCTGTCCTGCCCCGCGCTGGTGGAGGACGTGCAGGCCTTCCGGAGCGCCATCCGGCCGTCGCTGATGGTGCTGGAGATCACCGAGCGCAGCCTGATCTCGGACAGCGGCCAGGCCCGCAGGAACATCGACACGCTGCGCGAACAGGGCGTGTTCGTGGCCATCGACGATTTCGGCACGGGGCATTGTTCGCTGTCGTACCTGCAGAAATTCCCGGTCGACTATCTCAAGATCGACAAGGGGTTCGTGCAGGCCATCGAGCCCGGCGGCGAGGAAACGCCCGTGCTCGACGTGATCATCACGCTGTCGCACCGGCTGGGCCTGGCCGTGGTGGCCGAGGGCGTCGAGATGCCGGAGCAGTTCACCTACCTGACGGCGCGCGGCGTGGCCTTCATCCAGGGCTACCTGTTCGCGAGGCCGATGCGTTCGGCCGACTTTGTCCGCTGGTACGCCGAGAACGCGGCGCGGCCGCCGGTGGCGGATGCGGGCGCGCCGGAACCCGCGTGACGCGCGCTAGCTCCAGCAGATGCGGGGCGCCTCGCGCGGCGACGGGAACGACAGGCGCGGCAGGTTCAACAGCGAAAAGCGATGGCTCAGCGACCAGACGGCGGCGACGCGCGGCGACTGCGCGTCGTCGTCGCCGCGGCAGGCCGACGCCGGCGCACAGTCGCCGCAGGCATCCGGCAGGGCCAGCGAGGCAAGCAGCAGCGCGACGAGTAGCGAGGCGAGCGCGAGGGCAAGCCGCATGATTTACCTCTTGGGATAAAAAAATTATTGTTTTACGATAATTTGTTGCTACACTACAGCAACTTTATGACCCTCGCAACGTGTTCTGGAGACCCCCGTGGCTGCAGCGCTGACACCCCCTACCGCCCAGCAGAAGGCCCCTGCCAGGCAGGCCCGCAACCGGCTTGAACGCATTCGCGGCCTGTCCCGCTGGATGCGCGGCCTGCTCATCGCCGCGGCGGTGCTGCTGGTCGCCGCGATGATCGGCATGTGGTTCTTCACGTCCGAGGCGGTGCTGGCTCGCGGCATCTATTCGTTCCTGGGCGTGACGCCGTCGCCCACGCCGACCGATGGCGAGACCCTGCGCATCAGCCTGTCGCCGACGTTGAACGCGCCGCGCCTGCAACTGGGCTTCGGCTACCGCGTGCTGGGCTTCGCGCTGTTCGGCGTGCTCGCCGGCCTGGCGCTGCGGGGCATCGCGCATGCCTACGCCATGTTCACCGACTTCGGTCGCGGCGACGTGCTCACCGTCGCCACCGCGCGCCGCCTGCGCGGCATCGCCGCGCTGGTCACGGCCTTCAGCGTGGCGGTGCCGGTGTTGAAGACCGTGCTGGTGCTGGCCCTGACGCTGGCCAACGGGCCGGGCGGGCGGCACATGCTGATCGACATCGACGTCAGCGACATCCTGCTGGCCCTGCTGGGCGGTCTGCTGTTCTCGCTGGCCTGGGCCATGGAAGAGGCGGCCCATGTCGCCGAAGAGAACCGGGGATTCATCTGATGGCCATCGTCGTAAGGCTGGATGTGATGCTGGCGCAGCGCAAGATGAAGGCGCGCCAGCTGGCCCAGGAGATCGGCATCACCGAGCCGAACCTGTCGTTGCTCAAGTCGGGCAAGGTCAAGGGCATGCGCTTCGACACGCTGGAACGCATCTGCGAAGTGCTGCAATGCCAGCCTGGCGACCTGCTCGAGTACCAGCCCGGCGCGCCGCCGGACGACGTCGGCGCCGACTGACCGGACCCTCCCGATTTTTCACCGCCCGGCGCGCGGGGGCCACCCGCGCGCAGGATTCCCCACGTCCCTTTGATGGATGCCTGTCGTCATGCCTGTCCTGTTTGCGATTGCCCGCGCCGCGCCGCGCGTCGTTTCCCTGCTGGCCTGCGCCGTGCCATTGGCCGCCTGCGCGCCCACCGCGCTGGCGCCCGGCGCCGCCGCCAACGTGCGCATCACCCATAACGAGCCCGGCAAGGACTGTGCGTTCCTGGGCGATGTCACCGGCAGCCAGGGCAACTTCCTGGCGGGAGCGATCACCTCCAACGCCGACCTGGAGACGGGCGCGCGCAATGACCTGAAGAACCGCGCCGCGGCGCTGGGGGGGAATGTGGTCTACCTGCTGACGCAGCGCGCCGGGCAGACGGGCGGCAAGGACCACCAGGAACAGACCAACGTCACGCTGTCGGGCAACGTCTATCGTTGCGGCTAGCGCGTAGGGGAAGGGGCTGGCGCGGCCAGCAACCGCGCCATCGCCGCGGCGGGCGGCCTCAGCCGGCCTTGGTCTGCGGCGTGGCCTTGGCGAAGAACAGCTCGGTGATCGACTGGCTGTCCAGCGGCTCGCCGTTGATGGCGCGGGTCAGCAGTTCGGCGCCGAGCAATTGCACCGAGAACACCAGGTCCGGCTGCACCCGGCGGATCTTCTCCAGGTGCTTGCTGGTGTTGACCAGCGCCACCGTCTTGGCGCCGTCGTCGCCGGTGGCCTCCTTGGCGGCCAGCACGATGAAGGCGTTCTCGGCGTCGTCCTCGCGCAGCGCCAGCACATAGCGCGCGCGGGCCACGCCCGCGCTGCGCAGCACCTCGACGCTGGACGGATCGCCCTCGATCAGGTCGGTGGCGGCCGGGTATTCCTGCGGCACGCCGGCCGGCACGATGACCGTGACCTCGTCGCCCCGGCGGCGCAGGCCGTCGTAGACGCTCATGGCCAGGGGCGTGGCGCCGGCGATGATGATGTGGTTCTTTCTCATGGCGTTGGAAAACCGGCCCTTGACCAGCCGTTTCAGGTTGCCGCCGATCACCGGGCCGGCGATCGCGCTGATGGAGGTGGCGAAGACGGTGATGCCAAGGATGATAATCGACGCGGTGAACAGCCGCGCCGCGTTGCTGTGCGGCGTGATGTCGCCATAGCCCACCGTCGACATCGAGACGATCGAGAAATACAGCGCGGTCGCCGCGTCCTTGATCGGCGGATTGAATTCATCGCCCAGGTAGAGCGTGCCGAAGACCGCGTAGATCAACAGCGATACGATGCTGACCAGCGCGAACAGCGAGCCCGCGGTGACGCTGGCGCGGTCGAAGCGGCGCCAGTACGCGATCAGTGCGACCACCAGCACCAGGGTATAGATGCCCAGCCCGGCGCGTCCGCCGTCGCCCAGGATGGCGAAGGTGCCGATACCGATCAGCAGCACCAGCGAGAAGGCCCAGGCGATGCGCGCCTTCAGGATCAGCCCGAGCGCGATGATCTGCAGGCCCACGCCCAGCACCAGCCGCGGGATCTCCAGCAGGCCGACCACCTGCATCACGTCATGCCAGTTGTCGAGCGCGAGCCAGAAGGAATACTCGCGGGCGCGCACTTCGCGCAGCACCGGATGCATGAAGGCATACCCATCCAGCGCCACCAGGATGGCGAGGCACCAGTTGGGCGGAACGAGGGCGATGGTGCGGCGCAATCGGCGCGCGGCGCGGGTCAGCAGAGAGGGCATGGCGGGGGCGTCCTTTGGCAGCATTCTATCGGCCCCCATGCATGGCTTGCTATATCCAATATGTATAGAAGGCTATCAACAAAGAATTACTTGAATTGCGGCCGACGTCCTAAACTTCCTTCATCACGCGGCTATCCGAAAGGAACGCCGCTGATACGGGCGACAAGCCCGCCAGCTGCTAGGGCGGACGAAATCCCCGGGCGTTAATCACGCTGCAGCTTGGGCGGGGACTAGAGACCCCAACCGGGCTCACGGCTAGCCCGTGCGTGAGTTGTACGAGGCACGAATGTTGGAATCGCGTGATCTAGGTAGAAGGCATCAGTGCCGGCTGATGACTCCAGGCTCACGTGTTGTTTTAGCGCGGCGTCTTACCTTCGGGGCAGCGCCGCGTTTTTTTCGCCTGGCGCCAGCCTCCTGGCCCGTAGCGTATCAGTAAGAGGGCGCGTTCGCATCCAGCGTATAGCGGCGCCAGTCTCCCTGTCCTTCCGGACGACCTTCCTCTCCCCCCTCCCGCGGTTCCAGTTCCAGCGTGATGTCCGCCGCGAACATATAGCCCCAGCCATGCACGGCGCGGATCGGCAGCGTCATGTGATGGGCGGCTGCCTTGCGCCGCAGCCGGCTGATCATCACGTCGACGAAGCGGCGCCGCGTGATGGCGCCGTCGGCGTCCTCGGCGCCGTCCGGGTAGAACGCATCGCGGCTGACCTTGCGGTCCGGCGCGTTCACCAGCCGGGTCAGGAAATCGCGCTCTCCCGTGGTCAGGCCGAGGCTGTAGCCTCTCGGGCTGATCAGCGTCCAGCCCTTGTTGACCAGCCGCCAGGCTTCCTGCTGCGGCTCGTCGGCCGCGCCGTCGGCCATCTGGTCGGACATGTCCAGGCCCACCGCGCGCCGCACCAGCGCCTGCAGCACGGCCGCCAGCTCCAGCCCGGTGACATCGGGCGGCAGGCAGGCATCGGCGCCACAGAGCAGAGTGCGGATGCGGTTCTCTTCATTGCCGAAAGGCGCGATGGCGACGATGCCCAGGCCGCGATCGATGGCGCGCAGCCGCACCGCGGCATTGTGGATGTCGGGCAGCGGCGCTTCCAGGATGACCAACGGGCTGGGGCGGCGGGAATAGCGGTCGTAGACGTCGGCCAGGTCATGGCAGCGGCGCACGCTGAATCCGAGGTGGGACAGGGCTTCGACCAGCCGGGCGTGCCTGGCGTCCTCCAGGCCGAGAAAGATGACATCCAGCGTATTGTTCATGGATGCCCGCCTGCGCCTGCGTTGCGTGTCATGCCCCTCTCCCTCTGCTGCGCCATGATGTGGCGGCATCTGGCGATGTTGTCTGGTGGCGGGCGAAGGTCTGAACTGTTGATCCGTGCCGGGGCCACGGCCCGCTGAGGCTACGGTCGGGGTCTGGGACGGCGCCTGGCGCAAGCGCGTTGCGCTCTGGCCGCCGATGATCCGATTCCGCATGGAAGTCACGCCCGTGTTTCATTTAAACACGGGCGTGTTTTTTTGTGAAGATACGTTTCTGTAGTTTCTGCTGGTAACACGGGCTTCGGCGCATATCCGTCCGAAGCGCTTGAAACACTGTTTGTTTATGCAGTTGCGACAATAAAATATTAAGTATTACCGATACATTATTTTCTATTTTTAATCGCCGAATGCCCATAAACTCGGGCCGGCCTTAATGCCCGGCCTGGCGCTTGCGGACCTTGGAGGAGGGAGGCGGGGCCGGTCCAGGCGCATGGACGCAAGCCGATGATAGCAAGGGGTTTTTTCGATTCCCCGCAGCTCCCGGCGCTGGCCGGGGACGGCGTGCCGACACGGGCCGGAGCGGGCCCGCGATTTACGGATTAGCCCCGGAATTGGGGTGTAATCCGTTTATTTGGCGGCAGTATTGAGATGTTTTAATCAAATAAATAAATTCATATTAATGTCTCAGGTTGATCGATTGGACACGTTTAGCCATCGTCTGCGCAATGCAAGAATGCTTCAGGGATGGACACAGAAAGACTTGGCAGTCGCGAGCAACCTGTCGCAAAGCGCTATCGGCAACTATGAGAGCGGCCAACGTCTGCAGCCTTCCAGCGACGCGCTCATCAAGCTGACCCGGGCACTGCGGGTCAATCCCATGTGGCTCAGCACCGGCGAAGGGCCGATGCTCAACCCCGCTTATGCCGAGCCTGCCACGAACGCGAGCGACCGTCCCGAGCAGCCGCCCTGGCCGTTCGAAACGGTGTCGTACGCCACCTATGCGCGCCTGAGCCAACAGGAAAAGCGCCAGATCGAACAGGTGCTGGCGGCCTACATCAAGGCGCGCGGCGAATAGTCCCCACGGCGGCGGATGCGGCGGCTCGTTGCCGCGGCGCCTTCCTGCGCGACGCATCGGGCGCGGCCGCCGTGCCCGTGTCCGTGTCCGCCGGCGGCGGGGCCGCGCGCAGGCGCCGGCGCAGGCGTTCCACCGGATCGGCGATCAGGCTGTTGAGCAACGCGGCAAAGCCGATACAGCCCGCCACCACCAGGGCCGTGAACATGGCCGGCTGGCGCAGCTGGGTGCCGTCGAGCAGCCAGCCGAAGAACAGGATGACCAGCGCGTGGCAGATGTAGATCGGGTAGCTCAGCTCGCCGATGATCTTGTCCAGCCGGTGGCGCGACTGGAACAGGAAGGCCAGCGGCAGCAGCGCCGCGAACAGCAGCACCGCCAGGCCGTCGCGCAGCGTGTGCGGCAGGCCGATGGAAAAATGGACCAGCACGTACAGCGCCAGCAGGCCGGTGCCCAGTTCGGGCAGCCAGGCGGCGCGCCGGCTCCATGCCTGCCAACGCGGCAGCAGCACCTGGTGCGACAGGGATCCCGCCAGGAACAGCGCCAGTTCGGTGGGGAAGAAGCGGTAGGTCCAGGGATCGCTCAGGCCGATGCCGCTGGCGATCAGCACCGCGCGCAGCGCCAGCGATGCCGCCAGCAGGACCAGCAGGCGCCGCGGCGAATGCAGCACGAAGGGAGCGATCAGGTAGAAACTCATTTCGACGCCCAGCGTCCAGGCCTGCGGCACCAGCAGGCCCTGGTACAGCGGCACGTCGCTGCGCGCGAAGCTGCCAGTGAAGGCCAGCGCGCCCTGGTCGATGCCGAAGAACATCAGCCAGTCCTGCCCCAAGATCAGCAGGTTCGACAGCGCCAGGAACAGCGTGGCGGCCAGCGGCAGGCCGTCGTAGACGCGCCAGAACGCGGCGCCGCCGCCGATGTAGGCCAGCAGCGTCAGCGCGGCCACGGCCAGGTAGACCGGGTACAGGCGCAGCGCGCGGTTGGCGTAGAACCTGCCGGGCGCGCCGCGGTAGTGGTCGGTGGCCGTCAGCACATAGGAGATCAGGAAACCCGAGATCACGTAGAAAAGCTGCACCGCCAGGCGTCCGCCCACCAGCCAGTCGGTCGTGCCGCCGCCCAGGTGATCCAGCACGACGGACAGCGCCAGCAAAGTTCTCAGCATGCCCATCGCCGTGTCTCCGGAAAGGATGGATCTGCCCGGTTCCACGGCCGGTCTGCGCCGGCGGGGCGGAAGGGGTCAGTCGATTCTGCGCGTGGCGCGGGCGCGCCGCCATGCGGCATTCGATGCAGGCCCCCCTGCGCCCGGCGTAACGCATACGGGGCGGCGTGCAGCTTTCGGATTCGGCTGTCGGGGGGAGGCACGGGACGTGCGGGTCCCATGGCGGTTACAGTCGGGGGTGTGTCTTTTCAGGAGTGCTGTCCATGTTTACTTCCCTGTCTTCGCGTTGCCGCCTGCTTGGCATCGGGGTGCTGGCCGTGGCGCTGGCCGGCTGCGCCGGGTCGACCGGGGGCGCGCGCGCCCAGGGCGCCGCGGCCGCCAACGCCGCCAGCAGCGCCGACTCGCTGGCCCAGACCAGCTGGGAACTGGTGCGCTGGACACGCGCTGGCGGCGCCTTGCGCGACATTCCGCATGGCGACAACGGCGAGCCGATCCGCCTGACCTTCCTGGCGCAGGGCAAGCTGTACCGCGCCGAGGGCTTTTCCGGCTGCAATGAATACAAGGGCACGTACAAATTGCAGGCCGGCAAGCTGTCCATCGACGCGCCCGCCTCCACCCGCATGGCCTGCGTGCCGGCCCCGCGCGCCGAGCTGGAAAACGACTATCTGCGCGGCCTGACCGCGATCGACACGTTCACGCTGGACAGCGGTGGCGCGCCGCGCCACCTGACCTTCAACCTGCGCGGCGGCGACGTGCTGGAGTTCGAGCGCCGCCAGGATCCGCCCACGCCCTGAGCGTCGCGCCGCGCTTACAATGGGCGCTGCCCGAGCCCCCCGGCAAGCGTGCCGGCGGCGGGCCGTCTTTGTTTCTTGCGGGAGAGTTCCATGGCCTTGTCCACTTCCTGGCGCTGGATCGCGCCGTGCGCCCTGGCGTTGACGTTGGCGGCCTGCGCATCCCCGCCGCGCACCGCGGACGGGCGCGATCCCCGCTTCCAGCCGGCCGCGGCGTCGGACGTGCTGGCGCAGACCAGCTGGGACCTGGCGCGCTGGACCCGTCCGGGCGGCGCGCTGCGCTCGATCCCGCACCCGTCCTCGGGGTCGCGCCCGCTCACCATCGGCTTCATCCATGACCAGGGCGCCACGCGCGCCACGGGCTTCGCCGGCTGCAACACCTACAGCGCGCCCTACACGGTGGCCAACGGCCAGCTGATCATCCAGTCCAACCCGGTGGCGACGATGATGGCCTGCGCGCCCGTGAGCATGCAGCTCGAACAGGAATTCCTGGCCGGGCTGACGCGCATCACGGCCACCTCGTTCGACAACACCAACAATCCGCAGCGCATGACCTGGGCGCTGAGCAACGGCGATACGCTCGATTTCGGCCGCCGCACCGACCCCGTCGCGGGCGGGCAGGTGGGGCCGACCAAGCTGGTCTACGTCAATGCCGAACGCGTGCCGTGCAATGCCGGCGCCGGCCGCGCCATGTGCTACCAGGTGCGCGACAGCGCGGCGCAACCGTGGCAGCTCTGGTATGGCGAGATCACCGGCTTCAATTTCCAGCCGGGCATCCGCTACCGCCTGCGGGTGGTCGAGGTCCGGGATCCCAATCCGCCCGCCGACGCCTCGGGGCTGCGCTGGGTGCTGGATACGGTGGTGGAACAGGAAATCGTGCGGCGCTGAGCCGTCGCGTCCACGGCCGCGCTTGACCTGCGGCAAGCGGGCGGCGCGGCCCAGCGATTACTATTACGGGCTTCGCCGTTCCATCCCCGCTTTGCCATGTCTTCCGTCGTCAATATCGCTGCCTACAAATTCGTCTCGCTGGAGGCGCTGCCCGAGCTGCGCGCCCAGCTGCTGGCCGAGGCCGGGGCGGCCGGCCTGAAGGGCACCATCCTGCTGGCCGAGGAAGGCATCAACCTGTTCCTGGCGGGCACGGCAGACGGTATCGACGCCTTCCTGCGGGATCTGCGTGGCGACGCCCGCTTCGCCGACCTGGAAGTGAAGTTCAGCCACAGCGCGCAGGTGCCGTTCCGCAAGCTGCTGGTGAAGATCAAGCGCGAGATCATCCGCATGGACCACCCGACGATCCGGCCCGAGGCCGGCCGCGCGCCGGGTGTGGACGCGAAGACGCTGGCGCGCTGGCTGGCGCAGGGCGCCGACGACAATGGCCGTCCGGTGGTCATGCTGGATACGCGCAATGCCTTCGAAGTCGACGAAGGCACGTTCCGCGACGCCATCGACTGGCGCATCGACCGCTTCACGCAGTTCCCGGCGGCGGTGCAGGCGCACCGCGCCGAGCTGGAAGGCAAGACCGTGGTCAGTTTCTGCACCGGCGGCATCCGCTGCGAGAAGGCCGCGATCTACATGAACGAGGCCGGCATCGACAACGTCTATCAGCTCGACGGCGGCATCCTCAAGTACTTCGAGGAAACCGGCGGGCCGGGGTTCGACGGCAAGTGCTTCGTGTTCGACGAACGCATCTCGCTCGATCCGGCGCTGGCGCCGAGCCAGGACTGATCGCGGGCCCCGGCAGGCGCGCCCGGCGCGATACCGCCGTCAAGGTCTGCCTCAATGAAAAAGCCCGCCGATCGGCGGGCTTTTCATGGCGCGATTGTGAGGATCAGCGCACGCGCATGCCGGGCTTGGCGCCGGGGAACGGCTCCAGCACGTAGATGCCGGCGTCGACCGCCTCGTCGGCGTGGCTGGCGGCCAGCACCATGCCTTCGGAGACGCCGAACTTCATCTTGCGCGGCGCCAGGTTGGCGACCATGACGGTCAGCTTGCCGATCAGGTCCTCGGGCTGGTAGGCCGACTTGATGCCCGAGAAGACGTTGCGGTGGCGGCCTTCGCCCACGTCCAGCGTCAGGCGCAGCAGCTTGGTCGAGCCTTCGACGTGCTCGCAGTTGACGATCTGCGCGATGCGCAGGTCGACGCGGGCGAAGTCGTCGATCGAGATGGTCTCGGCCAGCGGCTCGCCGCCGGGGATCACGGCGGGGGCGGCGGGCGGCTCGAACAGGTCTTCCAGCATCTGCGGCTCGACGCGCTGCATCAGGTGCTTGAACGGCGCCACGCGCTGCGGCAGCACCGCGGCGTCGGCCCAGGTGAAGTCGGCGTCGGCGGCGAACAGTTCGCGCGCGACGCGCTCGGCCAGGGCCGGCAGCACCGGCGCCAGCATCACCGACAGGGCCTTGAAGCCGGCCAGCGAACGCGAGCAGATGTCCTGCAGCGCGGCCTTCTGCGCGTCGTCGGCGGTGGCGATGCCCTTGGCCAGCACCCACGGCTGGGCCGTGTCGAACGCCTGGTTGATGCGGTCGGCGTAGGCCATGATCTCGCGGATGGCGCGGTTGTACTCGCGCGCCTCGAAGGCGGCGCGGATCGACTCGGCCTGCGCGGCGTATTCGGCCGCCAGCGCGGCGGTGTCGCCCGAATAGGCCAGGGCGCCGTCGAAATGCTTGGTGATGAAACTGGCGGCGCGGCTGGCGATGTTGACGTACTTGCCGACCAGGTCGCTGTTGACGCGGGCGATGAAGTCCTCGGGGTTGAAGTCCATGTCTTCGACCCGGGCGTTCAGCTTGGCGGCAATGTAGTAGCGCATCCATTCGGCGTTCATGCCGAGTTCCAGGTAGCGCAGCGGCGAGATGCCGGTGCCGCGGCTTTTGGACATCTTTTCGCCGCTGACGGTGATGAAGCCGTGCACGTTGACCGCGTCCGGCGTCTTGCGGCCGGCGAACTTCAGCATCGCGGGCCAGAACAGCGCGTGGAAATAGACGATGTCCTTGCCGATGAAGTGGACCTGCTCGGTGCTGCCGGCCGGGTCGAGCAGGGCGTCGAAGTCCAGCCCTTTGACGGCGCAGTACGACTTGAGCGAGGCCAGGTAGCCCACCGGCGCGTCCAGCCAGACGTAGAAGTACTTGCCCGGCGCGTCCGGGATCTCGATGCCGAAATAGGGCGCATCGCGCGAGATGTCCCAGTCGCCGAGCTTGGCCTCGCCGTCCTCGGCGCCCAGCCATTCGCGGGTCTTGGCCAGCATTTCGGGCTGCAGGTGCTTGCCGCCGTTGGCGTTGCTGCCGGTGGTCCATTGCTGCAGGAATTCGACGCAGCGCGGGTCGGACAGCTTGAAGAAGAAGTGGTCCGACGACTTCAGCACCGGCGTGGCGCCGGTCAGGGCGGAATACGGATTGATCAGCTCGGTGGGCGCGTAGACCGCGCCGCAGACCTCGCAGGAATCGCCGTACTGGTCCTTGGCGTGGCACTTGGGGCATTCGCCCTTGATGTAGCGGTCGGCCAGGAACATGCCCTTGACCGGATCGTAGAACTGCTCGATGGAGCGGGTCTCGATCAGGCCCTGGGCCTTGAGCGCGCGATAGATGTCATGCGACAGCGCCACGTTCTCGGGCGAGTCGGTGGTGTGCCAGTGGTCGAAGCGGATGTGGAAGCCGTTCAGGTATTGCGGGCGCTCGGCGGCGTAGCGCGCCACCAGGGCCTGCGGCGTGATGCCTTCCTTCTCGGCCTTCAGCATGATCGGCGCGCCGTGCGCGTCGTCCGCACCCACGAAGTGCACCGTGTGGCCCGCCATTCGCATCGAACGAACCCAGATATCGGCCTGGATGTACTCCATGATGTGGCCGATGTGGAAAGATCCGTTGGCGTAGGGCAGCGCAGTGGTGACAAAAAGGGTGCGAGACATGGTTGTCGATAGAGGTTGAGGGGAAAAAGGGGTTGGCCGGCCATTTTAGGGCAATGGCGCGCAGGGGGCGGACGCGGCCCCCTGAAACGACGCAACCCGCCGGTCGCGCGCGCGGCGCCAGGCGGGTTGGGGGACAGCGTGCCGGTGAACCGGCCGAGCAGGTGCGGCGCGGCCGCCGCGAGGCGCGGCGGGCGCCGGCGATGCCGCGCTCAGCGGATCTCGCGGGCCTCGACGTCGATCACGTCGCCGCGCGGCTGCGTGGCGAACGGGGCGGTGGCGGACTGGAACGGACCCGGACGGGCGCCCTGGCGCTGGCTCCAGTAGGCGCGCACGCCGAAAGGCTTGCCGCGCACCTTGGCGACCACGTACAGGATCGCCACGGCGATCGCCGTGGACAGCATGAAGACCAGCGCCATCGCCATGCCGATCAAGGCCAGGGCGGCGAATAAGACGGCTCGGAAGAAGCGGATAAGAGTATTGGTCATGAAGGTCGGATGCAAAACGCAGCGAAAGGTTCCCGTGTATCCGCTATCCTTTAGGGGATGGCGGCCCGCAGAAGCCGCGCTGCCTACGGAACCATAGTGACATGAGTATAACGATAGAACACATCCGCGCCGCCCTGCGCGCCGCGCACGACCCCAATACCGGCCTGGATCTGGGTGTATCTGTAAAAGATCGTGACATCCAGATCGACGGCGGCCGCGTCGCCGTGGCGCTGGAACTGGGCTATCCGGCCGATGCCGTCCGCGATCAGGTAAGCGAGATCGCCGTGGCGGCGCTGGCCGCCGCTGGCGCGCCCGGGGCCCGGGTGAGCGTGTCCTGGAAGGTGGCGGCGCATGCGGTGCAGAAGGGCCTGAAGCCGCTGCCCAATGTGCGCAACATTATTGCAGTGGCCTCCGGCAAGGGCGGCGTGGGCAAGAGCACCACGGCCGTGAACCTGGCGCTGGCCCTGGCCGCCGAGGGCGCCAAGGTCGGCCTGCTGGACGCCGACATCTACGGCCCCAGCGTGCCGACCATGCTGGGCGTATCGGGCCGTCCCGAGAGCCTCGACAACAAGAGCATGGAGCCGCTCACCGGCCACGGCCTGCAGGCCAATTCCATCGGTTTCCTGATCGACGCCGATTCGCCCGCCATCTGGCGCGGCCCGATGGTCACCCAGGCGCTCGAACAACTGCTGCGCCAGACCAATTGGCGCGACCTCGACTACCTGATCGTCGACATGCCGCCGGGCACCGGCGACGTCGCCCTGACCCTGGCGCAGAAGGTGCCGGTGGTGGGCGCGGTCATCGTCACCACGCCGCAGGACGTGGCGCTGCTGGACGCCCGCAAGGGCCTGCGCATGTTCCAGAAGGTCGAGGTGCCGATCCTCGGCGTGGTCGAGAACATGGCCATCCACATCTGCTCGCAATGCGGCCATGCCGAACACATCTTCGGCGAGGGCGGCGGCCAGCGCATGGCCCAGCAATATGAAACCCCGTGGCTCGGCAGCCTGCCGCTGACGCTGGCGATCCGCGAGCAGACCGACGCGGGCACGCCCACCGTGGTGGCGGATCCGGGCAGCGAAGCCGCGGGGCTGTACCGCGCCATCGCCAGGAAGCTGGCGGCCGGCGTCGCGGCATTGCCCCGGGACATGGCCGGGAAATTCCCGTCCATCGTCGTGCAGCAGCCGACCTGACGCATGCGGTGGACAGCCCGGGCCTTCTTGGCAGGACTTTGCGTAGTAGCGGGCGAGGCCGTGGCCAAGCGCCCGGAAATCATCGTGGATCCCGGCGGCGTGCCGCCGGCGGCGCTGCAGGCGATCACCGAGGCGGTGGGCGCCATCGCGCGCCTGGCTGAAGACCAGGACGGCGGCGAAATCAACCGCCTGCGCCGCCGCGCGCGCGACGCCACGCTGGCCGCGCTGGCCACCCAGGGCTATTTCTCCCCCACCGTCACGCTCGAGGCCGGCACCGATATCGGCGGCGAAACCTGGGACATCGGCATCGTGCCGGGCAAGCGCACCACGGTGTCGTCGGTCGACCTGACCTTCACCGGCCGCATCACGCGGCCGGAATACGCGCAGCGCGTGCAGAAGCTGCGCGACGACTGGCTGCTCAAGCCCGGCCAGCCGTTCATCAACGCCGACTGGAACAAGGCCAAGTCCGCCCTGCTGGACGAGACCTCGGTGCGCGACTTCATGCTGGCCCGCATGACGGCGTCCGAAGCCGATGTGCAGGCCGACACGGCCTCGGCCGCGTTGCGCGTCACCATCGACAGCGGACCGCAGGTGCGCATGGGCGAACTCAGCACCGATGGCCTGGAGCGGGTGCCGCCCAAGCTCATCACCCGCTACGTGCGCTATTCGCCGGGCTCGCCCTACGACCAGAACCGCCTGGACGAATGGCAGCAGGACCTGCAATCCACGGCTTTCTTCCGCGGCGCCTTCGTGGCCCTGCGGCAGCCGGGCAGCGACGCGCAGGCGACCGAGCCGTTGTCGGACCGGGCCCGCGCCCCGGGCGCGGCCAACCCGGCCGAGGCCGCGCCGGCCGGCGACCCGGTGGTGTCCGGCGCCATGCCGCCGCCGCCGCCCGCCTACGATTCCGACGGCGAGGTGACGCTGCCGGTGCAGGTGCGGGTGGTGGAAGCGCCGCCCAAGCGTTTCTCGGCGTCGCTGGGCGTCGATGACGAGGCGGGCGTGCGGCTGGAATCGCTCTACCGCCAGAACGTGGTGTTCGGCCAGCCGGTGACGATGGAGTCGGGTTTCAGCGTGGACCGGCTGCAGCAGCGCGTCTACACCGATATCCTGCTGCCGCCGACCGAGCGCGGCTACAAGGATTCCGTCGGGGTGCTGGCGCAGCATTCCGACATCCAGGGCCTGGCGGTGACCCGCTACGCCCTGGGCGCCACGCGCAGCCAGGAACGCAAGGGCGCCGGCGACAGCCGCGTCACCTACGAGACCCGCTGGGGCCTGCTGCTGGCGCACGATGACGTCAAGATCGACGGCGGCGACGAATATTCGCTGCCCACGCTGACCGCCACCGGCGAGTGGCTGCGGCGCGACGTGGACAACAAGTACGACCCGCGCGAAGGCAACCTGATCGCGCTGGGCGGCGGCGTGGGCGTGACGCTGGATACCGGCGAGCCCTACACCCGCGCCCGTTTCCGCGCCCAGAAGTGGTGGCCGATCGGCAAGCTGGACGTGCTGACCGTGCGCGGGGAGGTCGGCCGCGTCTGGGCCAACGGCAACGTGCAGGTGCCGGACGATTTCGGCTTCCGCACCGGCGGCGCGCGCTCGATCCGCGGCTACAAGTACCAGAGCATCGGCCTGCAGCGAGACAAGGCCACCGTGGGCGCGCCCACGCTGGTGGTCGGCAGCATCGAGTACGACCACTACTTCAATGAACGCTGGGGCATGGGCGTGTTCGTCGACGCGGGCGACGCGGCGCAATCGTTCGGCGACATGTCGCTGGCGGTCGGCTACGGCGTCGGCGCGCGGGTGCGCACGCCGGCCGGTCCGCTGTTCCTGGACGTGGCCTATGGCCAGCGCGAGCGCGACCTGCGCCTGCACTTCTCGCTGGGGATCGCGTTTTGACGGGGCTGCGCCGCTTCCTGCGCCACGTGCTGGTCTGGTGGTTGCCCGGGCTGGCGATGCTGGCCGTGCTGGCGTGCAGCTTCGTGTTCTGGCTGCTGGCCTCGCAGACCGGGTCGCGCCTGCTGCTGACCACCGCCGCCGAGCAGATGGACGGCCAGGCGCTGGCGGTGCGTGGCTCGGTCCTGCGCGGGCTGGAGGTCGGCCGGCTCGACCTGAATGTCAGCGGCACCCGCATCGGCATCAGCGACCTGCGCCTGAACGTGAATTGGCGCGCGCTGGGCAACCGGCTGCTGCACGTGCGCGAACTCTCGGCCAGCAACGTCGAGATCGGCCTGACCGCCGGCGAGGATGCGCCGGCCGATGACAAGCCTGAAGAACCCTTCAGCCTGCCGGCGCTGCCGGTGGACATTGCCGTGGACCGGCTGGCGCTGGGCGAATTCCATCTGCTGCAGGACGGCCAGCCGCTGCCGGTCGAACTGGGCGACCTGAGCGCCACGTTCGCCGCCGGCCAGCAGGGCGCGCAGTTGCGCATCGCCAATCTGCGCGTGGGCCACGAGATCGGCCAGGCCCAACTGAGCGGGCAGGCCGAACTGCTGGGGCTGGCCGACCCCTGGCCGTTCGCCGCGCGGCTGGACGTGACCGCGCGCGGGTCCGGTCCGGAATCGCCGCTGTGCCAGGCCGATCAACTGAGCGGCAGGTTCGCGCCGCCGGCGAAAGCGCCGTCCGAGACGCCCAAGGCGTCGGGCGCGCCCAAGCCCCGCGCCGGCGCGGCCAAGCCGGACGCCGCCAGGGGCAAGGCCGACGCCGCCAAGGCCGCCGCCAGCGGCAAAGCGCCCGCCGGCACTTCGCCGGAGGCCGCCAAGGAAACGGCCGCCAACGTATTCGTCGGCCCGCCCGCGCCCGTCTGCCAGGTGATCCTGCGCGCGGACGCGGCCGGCTCGCTCGAGAGCATCCAGGCCAAGCTGGATGGCGCCGGGGCCGGCCTGGTCGTGGACGTGGCGGCCGACCTGGCGCCGCGCACGCCGCTGGTGCTGCGCAGCGCGCGGGCCGACGCGCGGCTGCCGGACCAGTCGACGCTGTCGGCGCGCCTGGACCTGCAGGCGGTGGATGGCCAGCCGGGCCGCGACCGCATCGTCGGCACGCTCGGGGCGCAGCGTCTGGATCTGGCGCCCTGGCTCGGCGACGCGCTGCCGCCGGCCGTGGTCAGCGCCAATGCGCAATTGAGCGCCGAATTCGAGAACCTCAGCCAGTTGCGCCAGGCCGCGATCGACCTGCGCTTCGACGACGGCGCGCGCTGGAACAGGCAGGTGCTGGCCGGCACGGTCAAGGCGCAGGTGGATATCGCCGCGCCCGCCGCCAACCCGGCCACTCCGGCCGCCGCCGATCTGTTGGCCGGCCTGCGCATCCACGGCCTGGACGTGGACCTGAAGCTGGGCCCGAACCGGGTCCGCGCGCAGGGCGAGATCGGCGGCGCCGACGGCGCGCTGACGCTGGACGCGCAGGCGCCGCAGCTGGACGCGTTCTGGCCCGGCATCCCGGGCGGCGCCGACCTCAAGGGCAAGCTCGGCGGCACCGTCGCCGCCCACAAGGGCGAAATCACCGCCGGCTACAACCCGGCCAGGCCGCGTCCCGGCGTGCTGGGCGAATCGCGCGCCCAGGCCGCCATCGCCTTCACCGGCGGCTGGGGCCAGGGCGCGGCGGGCGAGCCCGATGCCGCCCTGACCGGCTGGCGCGGCACGGTCTCGCGCCTGAGCGCCGACAGCGCCGGCTTCACCGTGTCGGTCGACCGGCCGGTGACGCTGTCATACCTGCCGGCGGCGGTGGCGCCGCAATGGCAGTGGCAAGTGGGCCAGACGGTGATCGGCGTGGCCCTGCCGGGTAAGGAAAAACTGGCGATCGCCCACAAGGGTTCGCGCGGCGACGCCAAGCGCTGGGAAACCGCCGGGCAGGCCGACAACCTGGTGATCACGGCCGCCATGGCGCGCCAGGTGATCGCCGCCGTCGACCCCGAGGCCGCGGCGAAGATGGGCAAGGGCCCGAAGCGCGTCAACGCCACCGTGGCCGAGAGCCAGCGCCGCATCGCGCTGGATGCGTCCTGGGACCTGAAATTCGACGGCCGGCTGGCCGGCCGCGCCCGCATCGCGCGTCGCGACGGCGATCTGCTGATTCCGGGCGATCCGCCCGTGCCGCTGGGGGTGAAGGCGCTGGTGCTGGACCTGACGGCCACGCCGACCTCGGCCAACGCCAGCCGCCTGGACGCCAGGCTGGACCTGGCCACCGACAAGATGGGCAAGATCGCCGGCAACGGCACGGCGGTGCTGGCGATCGACGCCAAGGGCGGCATGGCGCTGGACCCGCGCCAGCCGATCCGCGCCAAGCTGGACGCGGACATCACCGACCTGGCCTGGGTCGGCCTGTTCGTCGGCGATTCGATGGAAATCGGCGGCCAGGTCAAGGCCAACCTGGAGGCCCAGGGCACGCTCAATGGCAAATGGAGCGCCAGCGGCGCGATCCAGGGCGACAAGCTGCGGGTGGTGCGCATCGACGACGGCGTGCGCCTGATCGAGGGCAAGCTGTCGGCGCGCCTGGATGGCGACAGGCTGGTGCTGGACAGCCTGCGCTTCCCGGCCTCGCTGCGGGTCATGCCGGCCGAATGGCGCACCAAGGAATGGATCACCACCAATCCCGAGGCCAAGGACGGCTATGCCGAGGCCAAAGGCCAGTGGAACCTGATCGACGGCGGCGGCAACGTGCGCCTGACGCTGTACCGCTTCCCGGCGCTGCAGCGCTCGGACCGCTACGCCATGGTGTCCGGCACCGTCGACCTGACCGCCGCGATGCCGCGCATCGACATCGTCGGCGACCTGAAGGCGGACGCCGGCTGGTTCAGCCTGGAGATCCTGCAGGGCGTGCCCTCGCTGGACGATGACGTCAAGGTGCGGCGCGCCGGCGACGATCCCGGCGCCGTGTCGACCCCGTTGCAGACCAGCATGAACCTGAAGTTCGACATGGGGCCGCGCTTCTACATCACCGGCATGGGGCTGGACGCCGGCCTGCTGGGGTCGATCCAGATCCTGCTGAACGACGGCCGCCTGACCGGCGTGGGCGCGCTGCGCACCCGCGGCGGCGGCATCGAGGCCTATGGGCAGAAGCTGCGGCTGCGGCGCGGCACGCTGACCTTCCAGGGCCGCCTGGACAATCCGTTGCTGGACATCGAGGCCCTGCGCACCGGCGAACAGGTCGAGGCGGGCGTGAAGGTCGTTGGCACCGCCCAGCGCCCGCGCATCGACCTGGTGTCGTACCCGGATGTCAGCGACGTCGAGAAACTGTCGTGGCTGCTGCTGGGCCGGGGGCCGGACGAAAGCGGCAGCGACGCGGCGCTGCTGCTGTCGGTGGGCACCGCGCTGCTGGGCGGCGGCCAGCCGTTCTACAAGCAGTTCGGGCTGGATGACGTCAGCGTGCGCACCGGCAACCTGGGCAGCTCGGGCAGCATCCTGCCGGACCGCACCGTGGCCGGCGACGTCAACCGCGACAGCGACAGCCAGCTGGCGACGCAGTTCCTGGTGGCCAGCAAGTCGTTCGCCAATGGCATCACCCTCAGCGTCGAGCAGGCGCTGGCGGGCAGCGACACGGTCGGCCGGGCCAGCTACCGGCTGGCGCGCGGCCTGTCGCTGGACCTGAAGGGCGGCTCGGTCAATGGCATCGCGCTGGTCTACCGGACCTTCTTCGGCGATTGACGCCCGTGGCCGTTCCGTCCCCGTTCGGGGACGGGGCGGCGCGCTCGGGATAAAATGACGCCCATTCCATTTCCCCAAGCACTCTCGCCACCATGAGCATCAAAAGCGACCGCTGGATCCGCCGCCAGGCCGAAGCCGGCATGATCGAACCCTTCGAAGCGGGTCAGGTCCGCACGGCCAATGGCGGGCGCATCGTCAGCTACGGCACCAGCAGCTACGGCTACGACGTGCGCTGCGCCGACGAATTCAAGATCTTCACGAACATCAATTCCACCATCGTCGACCCCAAGAATTTCGACGAAGGCTCGTTCGTGGACTTCAAGGGCGATGTCTGCATCATCCCGCCCAACTCGTTCGCGCTGGCCCGCACGGTGGAATACTTCCGCATTCCGCGCAGCGTGCTGACGATCTGCCTGGGCAAGAGCACCTACGCGCGCTGCGGCATCATCGTCAACGTGACGCCGCTGGAACCCGAATGGGAAGGCCACGTCACGCTGGAATTCTCGAACACCACGCCGCTGCCGGCCAAGATCTATGCCGGCGAAGGCTGCGCCCAGATGCTGTTCCTGGAAAGCGACGAGGTCTGCGAGACCTCGTACGCCGACCGTGGCGGCAAGTACCAGGGCCAGCGCGGCGTCACGCTGCCGCGCACCTGATAGCCAGCCGCGGGGCGCCGGCCGGCGCGCCCCGCCTTGCCTCGATGCCTGTCAGGGGCGCCCCGGCGCCGGGCGCAGGTATTCGATGTCCCACTCGCTTTCCGACACCTGCGCGAAGCCGTGGCGGCGATAGAAGCGGTTCGAGTCGCTGCCGCGCAGCGCGCCGACGCTGACCGGCAGGCCGCGCCGGTCGGCATCCCCCAGCAGGCGGCCCAGCACCTGGCCGCCCACCCCCAGCCCTTGTGCCGCGGGCACCACGTACAGATGATCCAGCCGCAGGCCGTTGCCGTCGGGACGCAGCGCGTAGAAACCGACGCGCGCGCCGTCGCGCTCGATGATCCAGGTGTGATCCGGCCGGAAGGTGTCGCGCAGGCGGGCGCGGGCCCGCTCGGGATCGAAGCGGCCCAGGCGTTCCAGGCTGTCGCGCATGGCCTCGATGCGCATGGCCAGCAGGGCCTCGAAATCGGCCGGGGTGGCCGGGACGTCGCGTAGCGCGCCCGCCGCCAGCGCGTCGTAGCCCTGGCCGAGAAACCGTAACAGGCAGATGCCGTGGCCGAACGGATCGCTCAGGTGGGCGATGCGGCCCCAGTCATGCGAAACGGGGGGATCCTCCAGCGTGGCGCCCGCCGCCACCGCCCGTTCGACAGCGCTGTCGACGTCGTCGACCACCACATCCAGATGCACCGGCGTCCAATGGCGGGCGTAGTCGCGCGGTTGCCGCGCGGCGCTCGCGGCGGGCGTGCCGGCGGCCTTTTCCAGCAGGTAGATCGGCGCCGACGCGCCCAGCATTTCCGCGGCCCCGGGACCGAGGCGGCGATGCAGCGCCAGGCCGAAGGCGCGGCCATAGAAATCGATGGCCGCCTCGAGATCGGGCACGTCGATGTTGACCAGGATGCGCATGAGGTCTTTCCACAAGAGGGGGATCGCAGAACATAGCATGGCGCGCACGCCGCGTTGCGATTGCGCCAGCGGCTTGCGCGGCGCTAAAGAACCTGGGGGCGCGACCGTAAAATGACATATGTGTTTGCCGATTTGGCGACGTCATCTCAGCAAGCGTGAGCAAGGCCTATCCGTGCGTTACCCCCATATCCCCTGGCTGCCCCTGTTGTTCTATCCCGCGCTGCCGGTGATTGCGGCGGTGGGGCTGTTGTTGTGGCGCCAGTGGCCGCCGGCGCTGACGCTGATCGTGCCGTTCGTGCCGTGGGTCATGGCGCTGGTCGGCGCGGCGATCTGCCTGATGTACCAGCGCTCGCAGACGCTGGCGTTGATGCTCGGCGTGCTTACGGCCGTGGCTATCTGGCCGATGCTGGCCAGCGAGGCGCCGTGGGCGTTGGGGCCGGCGCTGGTGTGGTGGTCGCTGGCCTACACCATCAACGCGCTCTGGCCGGAACGCGCCGGCATGCTGTGGGACCTGGCCGCGCGCATCGGCCTGATGGCGGTGGGCGCCGCGGCCATCACGCTGGCCGGCAAGGACGGCGTGGGCCAGTGGTTCGGCACGCTGGCGGTGCAGGGCATGCTCGGCCGGCTCGGCATTCCGGCCGAGGCGCTGGCGGCGCTGCTGGTGACCGGGCTGACCCTGACCCTGCTGCTGTTGCGCTACGGCCGCCCGCAGCAGGCCGGCCAATGGCTGGGTTTCGTCTGCATGGCCTGGGCGCTGCCGCGCGGCGGCGCCCATCCCATCGAGCTGGCCGTGATGGCCTCCGCCGCGCTGACATCGCTGTCTATTTCGCTGGCGCACGAGGGCTATCACATGGCCTTCCGCGACGAACTGACCGGCCTGCCGGGCCGCCGCGCGCTCAACGAGCGGCTGCAGCGCATGGGCCGCGTCTATACGTTGGCGATGGCCGACGTCGATCACTTCAAGGCATTCAACGACACCCACGGCCATGACGTCGGCGACCAGGTGCTGCGCATGGTGGCGGCGCAACTGCGGCGGGTGTCGGGCGGCGGCTATGCCTACCGCTACGGCGGCGAGGAATTCACGCTGGTGTTTCCGGGCAAGACCGCGATCGAGGCCATGCCGCACCTGGAAACCGTGCGGCGCGCGATCGAGGCCTACCAGATGCGGCTGCGCGACAAGCCGGCGCGGCCCAAGGCGGACCAGGTCGGCCTGCGCCGCCGGGGCGGCCGCGGGCGTAACGCGCGGCCGCTGCGGGTCACGGTCAGCATCGGGGTAGCCGAGCGCGGCGAGACGCTGCGCGCGCCGGACGCGGTCATCAAGGCGGCCGACCAGGCGCTCTACAAGGCCAAGGACGGCGGCCGCAACCAGGTCTGGGCCTACGGTTCGCGGCGCCGCGCCGGCGCCGCCTGACGCTGGCGGCCAGTGCGAGGCGCCTTGCCGTGAGCAGGCCCTAGCGGCCCGGCAGCGCCAGCGCCATCAATACCTCGTCGTACAGCTCGCCGTTGACGCACAGCGCTTCGCGTTCGAGGCCGTATTCCTCGAAGCCGAGGCTGGCGTACAACTGGCGCGCCGGCGCGTTGTTGGCGGTGACGCTCAGCTGCACCGTGCGCACGCCGCGCATGGCGCCGGCATGGTCGATGGCCGCCCGCATCAGCCGCCGCGCCAGGCCCTGGCCGCGCCAGCCGGGCGCCACGTAGACGCTCCAGATGTGCGCCTTGTGGCGCATCTTCAGCTTGCGCTGGCGGGTGACGCCGATGATGCCGGCCAGCGCCGCTTCCGAGAACACGCCGAACATCGCGCTGTCGTCCGCGGGGGCGATCCAGCCGCGGATGTCGTCCAGTGTCAGCGTGTGTTCCTCTTCGTAACTCGATCCGAACGCTTCCGGGGTCTCGCGCAGGGCGTCCAGGCGCAAGTGGCGCAGCGCCTGGGCATCCAGGGGGATCAGACGTCGGACAAGCGGCTCGGCTGCGGAATTCACGGGACGGGGCAGTGTTGGGAATAGGGTACGGTCGGGGCCGCGTTGGGCCAGTATAGGCGCGGGGGCTGCCTATAATGGGAGCAACGCCGCTTGCGGTTTTCACAAAGGAGCCAATGATGTTCGGTTTCCTCAAGATAAACCATGAGGCCGAGCGCGACGAGGTCCAGGAAGAGTTCGTGGCCCGCGTGGCTCACGCCGCCGAGGATTTCGTCCAGGCCGCCGGTTCCGCCGGAGCCGGGCTCGACTACACGCCGTCGAGCGTCCATGCGCTAGACGATGCGCTCGAAGCCGCGCATGTGGGCACCTTGCCCCTGACCCCCATGCAGACCGTCGGCGCCGCCGCCTACCTCTACGAGGTGGCCCGGCGCGCCCATGGCGGCCTGTACGAGGTCTGCGACGACGAGGACCCGGTGGTGCTGGTCTGCGGCGAGCCCGAGGCCGAGGTCTGCTTCGGCGCCATCGCCAAGGTCGAACGGCGCATCCGCTATGGCGCCGCCGAGGCCATCCCGCCGTACTTCGACCGCTTCATCGCGGCCCTGGACGCGGGCGAGGCCCGCACCCTGCGGTAGGTCCGCGCGCCTCGCGCGGGGGGCTGGCCGGCGTCCTGCCGGCCGCCCCGCGGGGGCCGCTCGCGGACTCGTTGCAACGGTCTTCGGGAAAACCATAGGGTCTGGAGAAAAACGGCCCTACAATTCGGCCATTCCCGCCGCCGGCGGGGACCTCGCGCCCGCCTGTCATCAGACGGTTTTTCACTAGAAGTACACTCGCGTCCGCCAACACGGTCCGATTCGCCTTGCCCCCAGGAGCGCCTGCATGAAATTCCGCTTCCCCATCTTCATCATCGACGAGGACTACCGTTCCGAGAACGCGTCCGGTCTGGGTATCCGTGCTTTGTCTTCGGCGATCGAGGCCGAGGGCGTCGAGGTGATCGGGGTGACCAGTTACGGCGACCTGAGTTCGTTCGCCCAGCAGCAGAGCCGTGCCAGCGCCTTCATCCTGTCGATCGACGATGAAGAATTCGACGTGGATTCGCCCGAGGACGTGGCCAGCGCGATCAAGAACCTGCGCACCTTCATCGGCGAACTGCGTTTCCGCAACGCCGACATCCCCATCTACCTGTACGGCGAGACGCGCACCTCGGAACACATTCCGAACGACATCCTGCGCGAACTGCACGGCTTCATCCACATGTTCGAGGACACCCCCGAATTCGTGGCGCGCCACATCATCCGCGAAGCCCGCAGCTACGTCGACAGCCTGCCGCCGCCGTTCTTCCGCGAGCTGGTCAAGTACGCGCAGGATGGCTCCTATTCCTGGCACTGCCCCGGCCACTCGGGCGGCGTGGCGTTCCTGAAGAGCCCGGTGGGCCAGATGTTCCACCAGTTCTTCGGCGAGAACATGCTGCGCGCCGACGTCTGCAACGCCGTCGACGAACTGGGCCAGCTGCTGGACCACACCGGCCCGGTGGCCGAGTCCGAACTGAACGCGGCGCGCATCTTCCACGCCGACCACTGTTTCTTCGTGACCAACGGCACCTCGACCTCGAACAAGGTGGTGTGGCACGCCAACGTCGCCGCCGGCGACGTGGTGGTGGTGGACCGCAACTGCCACAAGTCGATCCTGCACGCCATCACCATGACGGGCGCGATCCCGGTGTTCCTGCGCCCGACGCGCAACCACCTGGGCATCATCGGCCCGATCCCGCTGGAAGAGTTCCACCCGGACAACATCCGCAAGAAGATCGAGGCCAACCCGTTCGCGCGCGAAGCGGTGAACAAGAACCCGCGCATCCTGACGCTGACGCAGAGCACCTACGACGGCGTGATCTACAACGTCGAGATGATCAAGAAGGAACTGGGCAGCTACGTCGACACGCTGCACTTCGACGAAGCCTGGTTGCCGCACGCCTCGTTCCACGAGTTCTACCAGGACATGCACGCGATCGGCCAGGACCGTCCGCGCAGCCAGGACGCGATGGTGTTCGCCACGCACTCCACGCACAAGCTGCTGGCCGGCATCTCGCAGGCCTCGCAGATCATCGTGCAGGAATCCGAGACCCGCAAGCTGGACCGCAACGTCTTCAACGAAGCCTACCTGATGCACACGTCGACCTCGCCGCAGTACGCGATCATCGCGTCGTGCGACGTGGCCGCGGCCATGATGGAACCCCCGGGCGGCACCGCGCTGGTCGAGGAGAGCATCCGCGAAGCCATGGACTTCCGCCGCGCCATGCGCAAGGTGGAATCCGAGTTCGGCAAGAACGACTGGTGGTTCAAGGTCTGGGGCCCGAACCGCCTGGTGTCCGAAGGCATCGGCAACCGCGACGAATGGATCCTGGAGTCCAACGAGCACTGGCACGGCTTCGGCGACCTGGCCGAAGGCTTCAACATGCTGGACCCGATCAAGGCCACGGTCATCACGCCGGGGCTGGACATGTCGGGCAGCTTCGGCGAAACCGGCATCCCCGCCGCGCTGGTCTCCAAGTACCTGACCGAGCACGGCGTGGTGGTCGAGAAGACCGGCCTGTATTCGTTCTTCATCCTGTTCACCATCGGCATCACCAAGGGCCGCTGGAACACGCTGCTGACCGCGCTGCAGCAGTTCAAGGACGACTACGACCGCAACCAGCCGCTGTGGCGCATCCTGCCGGACTTCTGCCGTGGCCATCGCCGCTACGAGCGCATGGGCCTGCGCGACCTGTGCCAGCAGATCCACGAGGCCTACCGCGAGCGCGACGTGGCCCGCCTGACCACCGAGATGTACCTGAGCGACATGGTGCCGGCGCTCAAGCCGTCCGACGCCTTCGCCCGCATGGCGCACCGCGAGGTCGAGCGTGTCGACATCGACCAGCTGGAAGGCCGCGTCACCGGCGTGCTGCTGACGCCGTATCCGCCGGGCATCCCGCTGCTGATTCCGGGCGAGCGCTTCAACCGCACCATCGTCCAGTATCTGCAGTTCGCGCGCGAATTCAACGAGCGCTTCCCGGGCTTCGAAACCTACATCCACGGCCTGGCCGACGAAGTGGGTCCGGACGGCGAGAAGCGCTACTACGTTGACTGCCTGATCGAAGACTGATCGGGTCCGGAGTCTTGATGTTCGATGTCGCCGTTCTCGGCGCCGGCGCCGCTGGCATGATGTGTGCCGCGGTCGCCGGTCAGCGCGGCCTGCGCGTGGTGTTGGTGGATCACGCCGAACGGCTGGCCGAGAAGATCCGCATCTCCGGCGGCGGCCGCTGCAACTTCACCAACCTCGGCGCCGGCCCCGCCAACTTCCTGTCCGACAATCCGCATTTCTGCCGGTCGGCGTTGGCGGGCTACACGCCGCAGGACTTCCTGGCGCTGCTCAAGCGCCACCGCATCGCCTGGCACGAGAAGCACCGCGGCCAGCTGTTCTGCGACGATTCCAGCGAGTCCATCATCGAGATGCTGCGCGCCGAATGCGACGCCGGCGGCGTGCAGTGGCGCATGGGCTGCCAGGTGGCCGAAGTGGCCCATGGCGAGGCCGGCTTCGAGCTGCGCACCAGCCAGGGCGCGATCCGCGCGGCCAAGCTGGTGGTGGCCACCGGCGGCATGGCGATCCCGCAGCTGGGCGCCACCGACTTCGGCCTGAAACTGGCGCGCCAGTTCGGCCTGAAGGTGGTCGAGCCGCGGCCGGCGCTGGTGCCGCTGACCTTCGACGCCGCGCACTGGCAGCCGCTGGCCGAACTGTCCGGCGTGGCGCTGGAGGTCAACCTGGCCACGGGGCAGGGCAAGGCGCGTGGCGAGTTCCTCGAGGACCTGCTGTTCACCCATCGCGGCCTGTCGGGCCCGGCCATCCTGCAGATCTCCAGCTTCTGGAAGCCGGGCGAGCCCATCGTGATCGACCTGGCGCCGGGGCGCGACCTGGCCGCCGAACTGCTGGCGGCCAAGTCGGGCAACCGGCAGCAGTTGCACACGGTGCTGGCCGGCCTGTGGCCCAAGCGCCTGGCCGACCGCTGGCTGCAGCTGGCGGAGCAGGGCGGCAAGCCGGGCCTGGCGGCGCTGCGCCTGGCCGACGCGCCGGACAAGACCCTGCGCGCGCTGGCGCAGGACATTCACCAGTGGACGCTGGTGCCCAGCGGCACCGCCGGCTACAAGAAGGCCGAGGTCATGCGCGGCGGCGTCGACACCCGCGGCCTGGACCAGAAGTCGATGCAGGCCAGGACCACCCCCGGCCTGTACTTCATCGGCGAGACCGTGGACGTCACCGGCTGGCTCGGCGGCTACAACTTCCAGTGGGCCTGGGCCTCGGGCGTGGCCTGCGGCAACGCACTCTAGGCGGGTACGACGCTTGCTGCGCGGGCGATAGCCTGTCTGCATGACAGGCATTGCAACGTTATCGTTGTGATATCAAATAAAAATACCTATCATTTGTATTTTCAAAAAATCGGACGCTGATCGTCACCGGCAGCGTCGCCCGAAGGAGACCGCCTTGGCCTACACCCTGCCGCCCCTGCCTTACGCCTACGACGCGCTCGAGCCGCACATCGACGCCCTGATGAAGCGGCGCGCGAAATTTGGGGCGTCTGATGTGAGATAAATGCCCGCTCGCTGAGTTACGCCAGCGGAAAAATAATTACAAATTGGGGAATCTGACGGCTTTCGATTATGAGCCGCTGGAAACACAGACCCCAAAACCTCACCCCCACTCTCTCCGACTCTCTGGCACGATACCTGGCTGAGATATCCCCTCGAAAGAAAGGAACAGCGACCGACGCTTCGATCGCCGCACGTTGGCTCGAGACCAGGCTGGCCAATCGCCGGCTGGCATCAATAACGGACACCGACATCAGCGACATTGCCAACGCTTGGCTGAAAGACCTGGCACCAGCGACGGTCGTGCGCCGCCTCGCCCTTGTGTCCCATCTGTATACAGTGGCCAGGAAGACGTGGAAGCACCGGACCCTGGTCAACCCTCTCCAGTTTGTAGACCGTCCAGCCGTCAACGATGCCCGGGAACGTCGCCTTTACGACAACATCCGTCTTAGAGGCGTCCCGGAGACCGAGTGCCCCAGGAGCGAGATCGAATGGCTCATCCGGTCTACCACCTCGGCCGAGCTGCCAACCATCATGGTCCTGGCCGCAGAGTCCGGCATGCGCCGCTCCGAGCTGGTCGTCACCGCAAAGCGAGAGCGAATTGACCTTGCCCACGGTGTGATCTACCTCGACGACACCAAGAATGGTCAGCGCCGCGCTGTCCCATTGACTCCCTGGGCTCTAGCCTGGTTGAAACACTACCTCGTCGGGAGGCCTTCCAGAGGGCGGATTTTCTCAATCTCGCCCTCGTCAGCCACCCGGGCATTTGCCCGGGCCCGAAAGCGTGCACGAAGGGACTATGAGGCCCTTTGTGCGCGGTACGGGCGTACGCCAAGGCCAGAGTACTTCGCCGATCTCCGGCTGCACGATCTACGCCACGAGGCCACAACCCGCCTTGCCGAGGTATATGACATGCACAAGCTGGCCAAAGTGACTGGGCACCGAGATACTCGGATGCTGCTGCGCTACTACCACCCGTCGGGGCGAGACCTGGCCAAGGAGCTAGCCCGCAGCGATCTTGGTCGCCGACAGCGGGCACGCTTGGCGGCAGGCCTCACACCAGCCCTGCTGGCTCAGCGTGCACGTCCCAGCTGAATATCACCAGCTCACGCCGGTGGGCGCCAGCGCCACCACCCACGGTGTACGTGATGTCGGTGGACTCAATCGGAAAGCTGGAGAATAGATCGCGGATGGCGGGGTGATCGTTCAAGGTCACCATCGCCTTCCCCTTGAGCTTTCCCAACACTGCCGCGAGGAGCTCGTACTGCTCCCAGCCGAATTCCACCCCGTAGCCCTCGGTCTCCCAATAGGGAGGGTCCATGAAGAAAAAGGTGTGCGGCCGGTCATAGCGGCGGATGCACTCTATCCACGGCAAGTTCTCGACATAGGCGCTGGCCAAACGCAAGTGGGCGGACGACAGGTTTTCCTCAATGCGCAACAGATTGAGCCCAGGCGGCGCGGTGGTGGCAGTGCCGTACGACTGGCCATCGACGCGGCCGCCGAAAGCCGAATGCTGTAAGTAGAAGAACCTGGCCGCCCGCTGGATGTCGGTCAATGTCTCCTCGGGCGTTATCTGAAGCCACTTGAACACCTGGCGACTCGACAGCGCCCACTTGAACTGGCGGACGAACTCCTCCAGGTGGTGCTTCACGACCCGGTACAGGTTTATCAGCTCGCCATTGACGTCGTTGAGCACTTCAACGTCGGCCGCCATGGGCCGCAGGAAGAACATGGCCGCCCCGCCAGCGAACGGTTCGACATAGCACTGGTGAGGCGGGAAGTACGGAAGCAGACGGTCGGCCAAGCGGCGCTTGCCACCGAGCCACGGAATGATAGGAGATGCCATTTTGTAAATTCGTTTCAAAATGGTAGCCTTGGCGCGCCTGTGCACAGGTGACGCGGCCTTGGCCACATTGGCAGCCTCATTCTGCTGGTGCGGGGCGTGCACGGCGTTCCAGCGCCGAGCACGTCGCCGCGTCTTTATTCGCCCGTGGGGCTAGCTTCGCCAGTCACGGGATCAGGCGCGTCCAGAGTCAGCCAGGCGGGCACATTTCCCCAACCCGGGTAGCTAGCCGGGTTGCCATCGATTTCGACGCTGCTTCCTATCTCGTACGTGGACCCGTCCTTGACCAGGTAGAACACCTCGCCACGGTGATCCTCCTCCACGTCCCAAACTGACGTGGCCTGATTCCATCGAGCGACCTCGCCCGCCGCTACTGCTGGCGGGGCCTCTTCGTAAGAGCCGAAGGGAATATTGAAAACCCCGGGGACCAGGGCCAGCTCATTAGCCTGTGTCGCGAAGAGATAGATCCCGCTGACGGGGTCGGTTTGATAGACAGTCTTGGTAGCCATTCGGCTCTCCTTGGGTTGGAAATAACACTGCAAATGCGCGCGAGGCCGGCAGCAGGCAGGGCGACGCATTCCAAGGCCACTGGCACGCCCTGCACTACTTCCCTGCGGTGCGTGGCCGCGTGGAGCCGGATGGGACCACCGATGCCTACGAGTCCCCGGTCGGGGCGGTATCGACAAACCGGGTACGCGATCCGATCTCTGACGGCGCCCGAGGCGCGCCCCGGGTGTCGAAAGAGACCCGGTCCCTGAACGTTGCTTACTACCCTCGGATCCATGCTTGACGTCCGCCTCACTGCAAATGCACGGGCGTTGGCATCCCGGCAGTCGGGAAGCGCGATCGCCGTGAACGGTGGCCCCACCGGCCTGACGTCGATCGCCGACTTTTCGGCCGCGGCCGCCGTCGTATGGGGGCTGGAGCAAGTGGCCAGCCCGACCCCGGGCATGAAGATCAGCAGCACGCCAGGCACTGCCGGAACGCCCACGTCGGGCAACGTAGCGAGGGTGCGCCCGACGAACACTGCTTATCACCCTCGCATCCATGCTTGACGTCCGCCTCACTGCAAATGCAAGAGCTATGGGCAGCCGTCAGAACGATGCGTTGCGCCTGCACGGCCACAGGGTGCGCGGCACGAACACAGCAACCCCGTTCTCGTCGCTCTACGCTGTGGGAGGTGCTGCCAACACGCTTGCTGGCGGCCAGGCTGGCGGGGACAACTTCTACGAGAAAGGTCCCGCAGGTGGTTCGTTCCCATACATCGAACAGACTGGGGGGGCCGAAACCCGGGGGCCGAACGTCGCCTATTACCCTCGGATCCACGCGTAGCCTAGACATGAATTCGTGGGTGATAGGCGGTGTTCGATGACCTGGTTTCCGGCCCCATGTTTGCCGACACCAGGCCGGACTTCGGGAACCCGGCTTTGTTCGACGTGCCTGCGGGCATGAACCACCCTGGTCCCGAAGTCTGCTGGGCAGCCGAGGATTCAAGCAAAAAGGTGAGCGGTCCCACCTGGTCAGCTTGTCTCGACGCCATAGCTCTCGCATTTGCAGTGTCGAGGTCAGTCCCCGTAAAGCGGCGGAACATGTCGCGCAGGTCGGGCACCCGGAACTGCGTGGCCGAGTAGTCCGAGAACCAATGCGCGCCGCGATTGGCCTGCCACACAGCTTCCGTGCGAACCAGGCTTTCCTCCTGCGCGTAGCCCCACAGGCCTGCGTAGGCTCCGACCTTCGGCAGTAGGCCACCCACCGCGTCGACCTCGCTGGCCAGCGGTGCCGCGGTGTGACCATCCAAGGGGCGTCCGCACAACAGGGAGCGGTAGCCTGTGAAAAATACCGTGCTGACCCACGTCCACACCTCGCTGCATTCCCTCACGATGATCGGGCCCACATCGGCCGTAGGCAGATCCAGGATCGAGCGGATCAGCGGACGGTTGGTCAGCGCCGCAGCGATGAGGCGTTGGATTCCCTGCAGGAGCTGAGCGTTGTTGTTGGGGTCGAGCGCCACGCCACCGGTCTCGGCGACCGCGGCCACCTCTTCCTGCAGGGCGTCGAACCACTCAGCCTGCAGGTCCGTCGACGGTATGCCAGCGATCGGATCGCCATTGGTAAAGCCGTCGCGGCCGGGGCCAAACTTGTTCAGATGTCGGGTGGGAGTGGCTATTCGTCGCATGGCGCACCTGGAAAGTGAAAATCAAAGGGAATCGACATACCCGACCAGCACGACTGTGTGCGCGGGCTTGTAGCGTGATAGGAGACACAGCAACCCGGGATCGCCCCAGGCACGCAGCGGCGCCGTACATTTGCTGTTGGCGGTGGCCTGGACAACGTTGGCAGAGGCGACCACGTTCACTCGGAAGGCAAAGCGCCAGCCGCCCTGGTTGATTGCCGCCGTGCACTTGCTGGTGGCCCGGAACGGGCGGAATTCGTCGATCCGCGCGTCGGGATAGCCCAGGCCGATGACCATCTGCCGGAAGTATTCGGGCCTGGCGTCGCCGAGCATGAGTCGGCGCATGTTCACGCGCTGGCGCCGCTGTTCCTTGCCCACAGGGGCATCCAGGCATTCATCGGGGAGGTCGTAGAGCCGTTCCCAGTCCTCTAGCAACTCGTCGGCCAGCAACGGATCGAACTGGGCCACCAGCGATACCGCCAACCGCTCGACCGCGCGCATCGAGGCGCCGCAGGCTTCCATGAGGCGAACCAGTACACCGCCAGGCTGGCGGTTGAGCATGCCGCCAGGCGGCAACAGCGCCAGGAGCGCCTCGCGCCAGGCTTCTATGCTTCTCACGCCCACGTGACTCCCCCGAACGTGGCCAGCTCGCCGGGCAGGCAGGTCACGTTGCCGGCCGGAGACACCAGCACGTGGTCGTTCTCGCCAGCGGCGATCGAGATTGCCTCCCTCATGTGAGTGATCAGCAGCGTGCCACCGGGGATTGCATCACGCACGTGCATGTCCTTGAGCTCAGCGATGATCGCGGCGCGGATCTCGGCCGAGTCTGGTTGCAGGTCCGAGATCACGTATGCGACAGGCTTGGCCACCACCGGCAGCACGAACAGCTCAGCTGTCGCCGGCCGTTGCGCCTCGATATGCATCCGAACGGCTTCGATCTCCCCCGCGTCTGGGATCGGATCATCATCGTCATCCCGGACGAAGCGTACGACGACCGTGCCGGCGCCCATTCCGTTGGGCGTGCACCAGGCGCGGCTCACCCCAGCGACTTCCTTGGCCCAGGCCACGTAGTCATCGTTATCGCCACCGTGGGGTGGCCGGCGGATCCGCTCCAGGATCCGGGCCCGGAACAATTCCGGTCGCTCGACATCGGCGCCGCCGGAGATCTCGGTCGACGCGACGGCAGTGCTGTTGATGCCCAGCACGGGGCTGGCCAGATTGAATTGAATGCCGGCCGCAGTGTTGCCCGCCTGGCCAGTTCCCACTGCGGTAATGGCGGCCGTCGCGCTGCCGCCCACGATGATCACTCCCACGTCGACCGTGAACTGCGCCCCGTCCGCACGTTGGAACACGGAGCCCGCCATCAGCGCCGCCCCGTTTTCCCCGCCAATCAACAGCGACCCAGTCGCCGGCGCCGCGGTCTTTTGCTGGACGCCCCATCGCGCGCCGTGAGCGGACAGTTCTTCTTCGTCGCATTGGTCGGGCCAGGCCTGCTTGAATACCCGCTCGAGGAACTTGTAGAGCGCATCCAAGCCGCCCGAGAACACACGCACCAGGACGCCTGCCAAGCTGCGACGGGCTCGAGGAAGAATGCCAGGCAGGCGGCTCTCCATCTCGGAGGCCAGCTGCTCGATCAGCTTGGGAAGGGTTGGACGGGGAACCGGCATGTCAAACCTCAGAGGGCACGAACGACTCGCCAGCCAGGCGCCAGGCCTGGGTCGCGGCGTTCCATTCGAATCGATAACGGCGGTCTACGCCGTTCAGGGAGAGCGTGATAAGCAGGACGAGCCAGCCCATCCGCGGAACGAAGGCGCTCACCCCCACCGAGGTGACCAGGCCGTCCTCCTGCATCCACTTCAGAGCTTCGAGGGCGTAATCGCGGGCGCGCTGGACCGTGGACTGCAACTGCTTTTCTCGGGCGAGCAGCCACCAGCGGCAACCGAACTTGTCCTGGGGGGACGAGGCGTAGGCGTCGGCCCACCAGCCACGGCGGTCTTCACCAGCCGCCACCTCGTGCGGCTGCGCCAGGCGGTCCGTGCACAAGCTGAGCAGCACCGCCGTCACCAGCGTATCGTCGCCGGCGAAATCCGCACCGGCCAGGCTCATGTCGAGCAGGCCGGTTTCGGGGTCAAGGGTGAGAGAGAAGTCCATGCTCCGCAGTCTCGCGGAACATGGCCGGCAGTGCCATTAAACAGGTTTACCGGCTAGGCGACGGGCGTGCCGGAGATGTCGTCGCCTTCTTGCACGCCGTCATGCTTGTGCTGATGGCCGATGTCCGTGCCGTTGTGGGTAGCCTTACCACCTCGCAGGTCCACGTCACCGTCGACGCGCAGGCCGCGCGTCACGCGCACGAAAGAGTCCAGCTCGATCTCGCTGGCATCCGTCATGCGAATCGGCTTTCCGGCGCCGCGTATTACGATGCCGGCGCGGGTCAGATGTATCGAAATGCCCTGGTCGTCGTACATGGCGACTTCGCCGGTCTCCAAGCCGCGCATCCGGTAACGGCGATCATCGACGTTGATTACCACCTGGTGATCGGTATTCCCGCCCACGGACAGGGTGACGCATTCAGCGCCCGCGTGCGGCACCGACGTCATGCCGTACTGTTGAAACCGTTCTGCCTGGTCGCGGCCGACATCGGCCTGGATGCCGATTTGGACGGTCTGCAGGCCGCCACCGTCGTTGACCTGGCCAACGAGGGCGCGGGCAATGGCCAGCCGGATCCGATTCAGGGCCGAGGAGATGCTCATTCTTCGCGTCTCCCCGTGCCGGACAGATCCCAGGGGGAGTCATCCGGGTGTTGCTTGCGGCGCTTGCGCCGGCGGCGCGGCGATGCGCCCTCCAGATCAAACGCCTCCGGCCGGCACACGGTGAGCGCCGTGCGACGGGCATTGGTCTCGTCCAGCGTGTACCGGCAGGAGGTAATCAGCAAATCCAGATCCAGGAACATGCGGGGGCTGGTAACCCTGACCAGGGTGTTGGGGAGCCACAGATCGCCGACCTGGCCATCTTGCCCTGTGCGCCACCCAACGACGATGATCTGCGCACGCTTACCACGCCCCATCCGGGTGGAAACCTCCCACTGGGCGCGTTCCTTGGCCTCGGCGTTGCTCAGGCCTTGCTCGGAATGGATGATCAGCGGCCGGTATCGATCAATCTCCGGATCCGTTGCCTTGGCCTGGATGTGGGCGGCCGTCGCGCCAAACTGGTTGTCATTGCCCGCGACCTGCGCCTTCATGCGGATCTCGGAATGGCGCCGCGCCCAGGTGTGTCGCGCGCTGATTCTCCGGATGTTCAGGCCCTCGACCAGTTTGGTTTCGATCAGCGTCTCGCTGGCGCGGGTCAGCACCAATTGGCCGGTCGGCGAGCTGGTCACCAGGATCGCCTTGGCCCGAGCCGCACGGTCGATCGCATCGAACGCCTTTTCGCCGTCATCCAGGGAGAAGCTGTCGATCGCGTCACCCGTGTCCGTTTGCACCAGCACCTCGATGCCGAACGGCTTGCAGATGTCTCGTACGATTTGCTCCAGACGCGCGCGCTTCCACTGACCGCTGCCATGGATGGCAGAGCTGTCCACCAGGTCGCCCGTCTTGTCGCGCCCGCTGACGTTGAGCCTGCAGGACTTGTCGGTCAGGTCGATATCGATCGTGTCGATGTAACCCGTGATGAGCACGTCCTGGCCGAACTTCACCTCGCACGGTAGGCCCTCGCGCAGGCCGATCGGGGCCTCCTCGCCTGGCCAGCGGTGAGTCAGCGTCAGCTGAAACTCACCCGCGAGCTGTTCGATGCCGCGCTCGACCTCCAGGCTCTTCCAGCCACCATAGGCCTGGCCGCCCACCACCAGCGTGATCAGGTTTTCGTCAAGCTGAGCCATTAGCGCAGCACCTCCAAGTCGCCGGCCGGCACGAAGAGCGGGTTGCGCACCTGGTTGCGAGCGACGAGCTCATCGGCCCGCGATCCATCCTGGTACACACGCTGGGCGATAACCAGCGCCGGCAGCATGGCCTGGGTGGTATAGGTCGCTCGCTGCTGCAGGCGGTCGGCTTGCTCGGCCACGTCCCGAACGATGGCAACTCGAAGCGCAATGAGCGCGGCCGCCATCTGCGCCGGCGGGTCATAGGCCTCGAGCTCGTGATCGATCTCCTCCAGCACCACGTCGGCCTGGTCGCGGGCGTCTTGACCCGTCGTCACTTCCTTGGCGGCAATGGCGTCGGTCAGAATGCGGGCCTGGGTCGCAATCACCTGGCTGCGGGTGAATTCCTCCATCGCGGCCGCGTTCTCCACCCGGCGGGCCGCGGTGGCGCCCAGGGGCGGAGATGCCGACCCGACGGGACTTGTCCATGGCGCCGGGTCGTTGGCGCCGTACTCCGCGCGCAGGTCAGCTATGGCTGACTTCGGACGCTTGATGGCCACGTCCAGTTGCTGGTACAGCGACTGGAGCTGTAGGGCAAGCGTCTCTGGCGTACGGATCAGCGTGGAGAGACGGTCCGAAATTGACGAAACACCGCGTACGACGTCTCCAGCAAGGTCGACCAGGCCGTTCAGTCCAACCATCCGCTGCAGAGCGTCCAGACTGGAGGTAACGCGTCCGACCAGGTCAGAAACGAGGGTGGCGGCGCCGGAGACGTCGATTAGAGAGGAAAAGCGATCCACGGAAGCCGTGCCCAATTCGTCTGCCGCGTCGTGCACGCCATCCTGAGTGCTCGATGCCGCCTGCGGGAACGTGTTCTCGCCGGCCTCGGCGAACGTGATCGCGAACCGGGCGATGCCGCCCTCAGTATGAGACTCGCGGATGCTGACCCGCCCCAGTACGACCACGTTGAGCATGCCGTACTTGGGATGAATCAGCTCGCCAGACCCATACGCTTCAAGCGCCTCGATAAGCGCGTCTCGCTCCTGCAGGTAGTTCTCGCCCACCACATAGCCATTGACCTGGAACTCGCGCGCGCGGCGCCCCAGGTCATCGGCATAGGGCAGATCCCGCATGGGGTATTCGTGCACCTCGTTGCGCCGGCCGACACCGGTATCCGACTCGGTCGTGCGAAAGGGCACGCCCCGAAAGCTTGCGCCGACCGCCATCCCGTCGGGATGCGCCACCCTGCGCTGTTCTTCACGCCAGCCCATATCAGTCCGTGTTCACATTGGTGCGCCCGACATTGCCCGTCATTCGGGTGCCGTCATTGGGCTGCAGGTCTGCATTTGCCTGAATGCCAGGGGCCGCGGTGATGTTCACGTTCACCTCCCCACCGATCTTGGTGTTGGCCAGCAACTCCTGCAGCCGGCGAGTCATCTCATCGCGCGAGGCGGCCACGGCATCACGTTCTGCTTGCACGCGACCGATCGACAAGGGCGTGTCGCCAGCTTCGCGCTTGAGCGCGATCATTTCATCGAACTCTTTGATCCGCGCCTCGCGGTCTGCGATGCGCTGACGGAGTCCGCCCTCGGTGTTCGTCATCTGGTCATAGGCGTATGCGCCGACGACCGGCGCTGCAACCAGAAAACCGGCCGACAGCGCGCCGGCGGCGCTGATGCCACCCGCCGCACCTGCTCCGGCACCGCCCAATGCGCTTGTGGCGCCGGCTGGCGCTGCAGCTGCAGCAGCGGTTGCGGCGGCCCTGGCGGCCCTAGCAGCGCCGAACGCGCCCGCGGCTTTCCCGACCCCCAGTGCCGCTCCGCCGACTCCGATCACACCCGCCGTGACAGCCAACCCTTGCAAGGCAGTAGTGGCACCGCTGATGGCGGCCGCTAGTGCAGGGTACTTTGCAGCCATGTCGGTGTAGGTATCGGCAACTGAAGATACCGCCGGCCCCAGCTTGATCATCGCGTCATAGTTCGCGAACTCTGCGGCCTGCTTTGCCTGATTCAGCTTGTAGCTCGGCGAATCTTCGACGGTCCACATGTTGCGGTTGACTGCGTCTGTACCGTACAGCAATGAATCCTTGGTGATCTTGTTGACATTGTCACGGTCGGCCAGGTATCCAACCAGAGCCATCATCGCCTGTTGATCTGGGAAGAGCTTCGATATGACGCTGCCTTGGGCGATCTTCATTACTCCGCCCAATGCCTCTTGCCGTTCACTTCCCTCTGCTGCGGCTCGATATTGCTTGATGGCGTTCTGATAGTTCTTGTTCTTGGCCAACTGCTCTTCAATGATGTTCGCGGTCACATCGAGAGCGTCCAGACCTTTCATGCGGCCCTCAGCCTTTCGCTGATCGAAGTTGATCCCGAGCTTGCCGAAGTTCTCCACTGTGTCTCGGGCCACCAGCTTGGCCAGCAGATTCTGGGTGTTCGTTGCTGCTTGATCAGAGGTACCTGCGGTAAGCCGAGTCGCCTGATTCAACGCAGCGAGCTTTGCAATGCCAGGAAGCCCGGAGAGACCAGCCTGTGAAGCCGCAGCGAATTGAGCCGGTAGAGCCTTCGCCATGTCTCGAATCTCAAAGGCACCGCTTTGGCCCGCGTAGGTAGCGGCCCCGAAAACGCGCGCCATGTCTTCAGGCTTAACCCCCATGTTGCCCTTCGCAGCGAACGCAATCTGAGCGAAGTCTTCGCCGGAGGCCTGGTTCGCCGAGGCCGCCCGCACAGCTTCGCGAAAAATTGTCAGAGAGTCTTTAGCGCCGAACTTCCCAGAGGATAGGAGCGAATTCAGCGTGCCAGCTGCGTCTTCTCGGGTACTCCCTCCGTATCGAATTGCCTCCCGAATGGCCAGATCCATTTCCTGGCGGCCTGCGAAGCGACGGGCTCGATCTTCGGCGGTGCTGAGCGACGGATCGCCGTACGCAGTGTTCGCCATATGGGCGAGCTGCTCGTCATAGGAGAACGCCCGGCTGACCTTTGGCGCCACCACGGCTGCGCCGGCCATCAAGCCAGCACCTACCAGACCGGCCTTCTGCGCACCGGCGAGGAGCCGCTGCCGCCCGCTGAACACCCCCATCTCGGCATTCAGCCGTCCGACCGTCTGGCGCATCTGTTCGGCGGCGCGCTGCTGCTCGCGCCAGCTCATGGTGCCGCTGTTGGCCAGGCGCTGGTAAGCGGCCTGCGTGCGCAGGATCTCCTGCTGGATTCGATGCTCGGAGCGAATGCCCAGGGTTTCGCGCGCCTGGGCCATGCGGGCGAACTCGCGCTGGGTGCGCGTCGCCATGTTCACGAGCGAGGTTTCGGTCTGCTTGGTGGCACGGCCGATCGCGGTTAGGTCTTTGGCCCCTGCGATGGCCATGTTGTCCAGGGCCTTCTTGGCTTCCAGCGCGGCCTTGGTCAGGCCGGCCGTGGTACCGTCGACACGAACCCCAACGACGAATTCGCTCATTACCCAGACCTCTTCTTAGTGAGCTGATCTACATAAAACTGCGCTTCCGCCAAGGGAAGCGCCAGGATCTCGGCCCGGCTCCAACCCAGCCGGGATGCCAAGAGCATGATTTGCAGCAGCGCGCCCTCGCGGGCACGCGTCAGTCTTCCCCCAGCTTTTCAGCCTCCTGCATGGCCTCACGGAAGACGGCCCACTGCTTGCCCTTGAGGGTCTTGAACTGCCCCGGCACGAAGGGGCCGGTATCGTCGCCCGCACGCACCAGCACCTGGCAGGCCAGTGCGACCTGAAAGGCCGTCGGCTGCAGCGCCGGGTTGGCTTCTTTCTCGGCCTCGAGCGAGTCACCCAACGACGCCTCTCGGACTTCGATCTCGGTGACGGGCTTGCCGCCTACCACCCAGGGCGAAGGCAGCGTCTTGATAACGGTCAGGGGAGTTTTCATGATGTTCCTTGAAATGGATTTACAAAGCGGCTCTAGCCTTCGATGCACTCGACGCCGTTGAAGGCGAGCGTGACCTCGCCACCGCCGCCGAGCACGGGCGGCGCCGCCAGGAAGGCGCCGCGGATCGTGTAGCCGATGCCGGTGTCGGTCTGGAACCGCATGGTTTCGTCACGGATCGCCGCCAGGTCGGCCAGGCTCACGCCGGCCATGTGGCTGATGGTGCAGTTCACCGCCGGTGCAGCGGTGGACTCGGTGTAGCCGTCGACGCCGCTATCGCTCATGACGGGCGCGCGCGACACGCCACCGATATCGAGCGTGGCGCCGGGCTTGCTGCGCAGGCGGCGGCCGCCCACGCTGATGAATACTCGGCCGGTAACCTGAGACATAGTCGTGATTCCTTACAGGATGAACTGGATGCTGCCCGCGAACACCCGGAACTGGTTCACCAGGTCAGGCGGGATGACGGCGTTGACACGGTTGCGATCGACCATGCTGCGCTGGACGATGAGGTTCTTCTTGAAGTCCTCGAAGTTCTCCAGGAGGCCCGCCTTCTCCAGGGACTTGGCGGTGGCGATCAGGACACCCGCGATCATCGACGGCGTCGCGATCGGCTGGGCGGGGTCGAAGTCGGTACCGTCGTCGGCGAGCTTGTGCCGCGGGAAGTTCGTGGCCACGGCCGTGCGGAAGGCATAGCGCATGTAGTCCGCCGTCCACACGGTCTCCACGTCCAAGTACGAGACATCCTCGATCCCCCAGGCGTTGGTTTGGTACGTGGTCACCACGCGCTCGATCTGCACGATGCCGTCCTGCGAGACGGTGAAGGTGCTGCAGCCATCGTGCAGCAGCAGGTTGCGCTCTTCGCGACGGAAGCGATCTTTCGGGCTCGGCGGCAGCAGACCCGGGAGGTCGAGCGTCTGGAAGGGGCGCGCCGGGTCGATGGCGCCGTTGAACTCGACCACCGCGCCGTGTACCGCCGCCCACAGGTACGGCGCCTGGGGCGGGTTCTTCACACCGATGAACGAGCTGTTCTCGCTGTTGCGGGCAGAGCCATAGGTGCTGAGCTGGGCGTGCGTGCCGGCCATGCCCGTAAAGAGGTGCCCCGTGCGCATGTCCATCCCCCCGAACCGGCTGGCGAGCTCGGCCTCGATGATCGCCATGTTCGCCGAATCGCTCCAGGGCGAAATGATGGTGTAGAACCATTCGTCGGAGATTGCCGCCACCACGTCCGCCGCATCCGGATTGCCGGTACCGGCAACGCCGTTGGCGATCTCCAGCGTCAGGCCGGCCGGCAGCGTCTCGTCGTCGTAGAAGTTGACCAGCACGCCGATGCCTTGGGTGAAGGCTCCCTTATGACGTGCCGTCAGCGTCACCACGCCGGCCGCGGCCGCAGCGGTGACCGGGCCATTCTGGTAGCCATTGACGACCGCAGCGATCGCCGTGGCGACAGCTGCGGCGGCATCGCCAGCTGCCACCCCGATCGACAGCTTCTGGCCGTTGATGTAGAGGGCGATCGTGCCGGCGCCGGCTGCGGGGCCGGTGACCGTGACGGTCTTGGTGGCGGCGACACCGGCCGCGAGGTCTTCGACGCTCAGCGCCCAGATGTCGCTCGTCTTGTTGGCCGCGCGTGCCAGGCGCAGCATTTCATGCAGCACGCTGCCGCGGCCAAAGAGCGTGGCGCCCTCGTCACCGCTGTTCACACGATAGAGGGTCAGCGGGGCCGCCATGCCGGTGGGCAGCTTGTTGCCCACGACCAGGATGCGGCGGTTGAGCGACGGCAGCCCGCGCAGCGCCTTGGAGTTGTCGATTTCGACGTATTGCCCCGGCGTACGGATGTCGGTCGGGATGGTGTTGAAGATAATGTTGTCCGGCATGGCGGTTCCTTGGAGCGTTACTCGGTGGCGGGCTTGGCGCCCTTGGCCGAGGCGGACTTGGCGGGTGCCGGCGGGGTGTCCGCCGGATCGATGGCCTGCGAGGCGGCGCTGACCTCGGTCACGTCGCCGTCATCGCGGCGACGGCGCCAGTAGGTGGTCAGCACGATGGGCTCGCCCTGCGCGGCCAGATAGCCGCCTTGGGGCTTGCGGACCTTGAGCGGCTCGCCATCAACGATGGCGGGTTTGAGGGTGACGGTCTGCATTCTGGATCCTCGGATGTCAGTTGTCGGTGCCGGCGCCAGCCAGCGGAATGTCAGCCTGCAGGTCAGGCCTGTCGGTGGTGTAATCGGGCGGCTCGACGAGCCATTTTTCATGTTCCTCGCGGCTTGCGTGCGGGGCGATGTCCATATCCAGGTGCACGTGGCGCAGGTCGCCCAGGCCGTCGATCTCCTCGGGGTCGTCCGGCAGCGCCATCGGCGTGCTTTCAACGGATACGCCGACCACGGTCAGCCCGGCGGCCTCGAACACGTCGACGGGCTCCAGGTACTCGGCGCGGCGGATGTTCCAGCTGGCGTCGCCAATGCGCCGGCCATGCAGCGCCCGGATCACCAACGTCAGAAGCTGGTCCGCGCTGATGGATTGGCCATCGCCAAGGCGAGCCTGGGTATTGCCGCCCACGTTGCGCACGACGATCCCGACGGTGAATGCCAGTACGCCCATGTCGTCGACGATCCGGTACACCCCTTCGGTCACGTACAGGGCAGGAGCGTCCACCTGGTAGCGCTGCAGCAGCTTGGCGTCATCAGGCACGGTGGGCAGGCTGTCGACCGTGCGCGTGGTCTTCTGGATACCCGGGCGCGCCTTCAAGGCCGCGATGAGGGCGAGTTCATGCTTACCGAGCACCGCCACCTCCCTCGGCCGCTTGGATGGCCTGCACCGTCAGGCGGCCCATTGCCCACAGATCCTCACGGTTCACGCCCAAGAACGGCCGGGCGGGCATGCGGATCTTGTAGGCACGAACCTCATGCCAGCTCGTGCGGGCCCGCTTGTGGCGATCGCGGGCGAACACCGCCAGATTGCGATTGCCAGGCTGGCGCGCCAGGTTGCCGCGGGCATCGGTGCGCAGGCGGATGCGGGTCGAATACGGGGCGCGATTGATCTCGCCGCCCGCCTGGTGGATGCGTGCATAGGCGACGTTGCTGCCCCAGGCTGCATAGGTGTCGCCATAGACGTTGGTGATGCTGCGCAGCAAGCGCCGGCTGTTGACGAGCGTCTGCCCGCCGGACTTCTGGACCCGACGGCTGGGCTTCCAGGCCGAGCCATCAGGGCCCCGCTGGCGCTCAAAGCGCAGGCGGGTCGAGGATTCGCCGTAGTTGGCGATCGCTTTGAAGATCGGCCGCGGCGAGCGCCCCAGCGCGGCCAGGCGAGACAGCGCGGCATCCAGCCCGCGCTGCCCCTCGTAGCGGATCGTGGCCTGAACCATCAGAGAAACCCTCCCGAGGAGCGGCGATCCCAGATCCGGCCTGCGGTGTACAGCTCGGCGCCGGCGCCGCCGGCCGGCTCGACACCCGATTCCGCATCCACGCCCAGCTTCACGTCGCCCGAGGCCACGCCGACCAGGAACTTGATGTTGGCGTCGTAGCGCTGCTTGACGGTCTCGGTGAACTGATCGTCGTAGAGGTAGTAGCGGGCCAGTTCGCAGGCGATCCGGATCAGGACCTGCGGCACAGACGAAAGCGGCAAGGTGTACCGCCCGGCGATGTAGCTATCGATCGTGTTGCGCGCATCGGCCAGCGCACGGTCGACCTTTTCCATGGCCCGCGCGATCGCGGCCCGCTCCTCGGGCGTGAAGCCGCTCAGATCGCCACCGGAGGCCGCGATCCGAAGCATCTCATCGGTGACCAGGCGCGGCACCATGCGGTCGGCACGCTGGGAGATCTCGTCAGAATCGAAACGGATCAGCAGTTCGGTGGCTGTGGCGTAGGACATGGGAAAGACCGTAGAAATGCCGGGGCTAGACCAAACCGGTTCCCGCTCTATCCAGCCCCGGCAGAGGTTGGGCGGTAGCGTCTGCAAGGCTCCCCCCATCCGTCAGACGCAACAGATGGGGTTCAGCGCCCGTCGCATGGGGTGTCAGGTGGCGTTGGCCTGGCTGCTGTCGTCCGGCTCGGTGGGCAGGTCGACGAGCATCGTCACCAGCTGCGGCTCGGTGGTGAGCTGTTCGAACTGCTCATCGGTCAGCTCGGACAGCGGAATCACCGTCTCGCCGGCGAAGGCGCGGCCGGCGCGGCGAAAGCCGTCGACCTTGGGAACGACCTTCAGGGCCTTGGCGCCGTCGGGCTTGGTGACGGGCGGTTTTGCGGTGGCCTGGCGGCCTCGGGGTTTGGCGGTAGCCATGTGGGCAATCTCCGGTATATCGGGTTGGGTCAAGTGGTGCGGGCGGGATTTACCGATCAGCCCAGGTACGGGCAGACCACGACCTTGGCGGTACCGCGCATCACGTTGCTCGCGCCGTTAGCCAGGCGATCGGCCTGGATGACTTCCAGCGCGGCCTGCTCCAGCGAGGGCGGCACCCAGAGCTCGGCGGCGCGGATCACCAGCGGCTTGCCGTTGTCGGCCTTCTGGCTCTGCATCGAGGCGCGGGCATCGGAGTACGCCTGCAGGTCCAGGCCTTCCTTGGACGCATAGGCCAGTTGCCACAGGCCATAGCCGACGTTGCTGCGGCCATCGGCCCCCCAGACGAACTCGTTGCGGTTGAAGACGTTGTCGTCGGTCAGGCTCGTCTTGGCCTGGAAGGCGTAGGGGCGGCGACGCTGGTAGATGATCGGCTTGATCACTTTGGTCGTGTCCACCAGGAACCAGGCTGCGCCCGTACCGCCTTGGAAGTTGCTCACGCTGACTTCCTTACCGGGCTGTCCGACAGGGTGATCCGTGTCGAAGAAGTACTGGCCGTCGAAGCAACGCGTGGAGAAGCCCGCCTGCAGGAGTTCGAAGACGAGCTCATCGGGGTGCGTCGCCGCGTCCTGGCCCAGCTGCTGGATGACGGGCTTGTACACGCCGTATTGGTCATCCTCGATCTCGTCGCGGCCGACCGACACGGTGTTTTCCCAGGTCTTGTTCTTGATCGAGTAGTCCGATTGCTTCAGGTTCTGATAGACCCGTTCACCCAGCCACTCGCGGAACTTGGTGATGGAGCCCAGCCAGGCGTACTTCTCCGTGCTGGTGGTGCTGGGCACCATCATGGCCAGCTGGTTCCACATGGGAGCCGCGGTGGTCAGGCCCGACTGGAAGGCCGCGTTGTAGGCCTGGTTGAGGATCGCCAGGTTGGCGTGATTGATGATCATGTTCGAAATCTCCGGATTCGAAGGGCTGGTGGCCGATCAGGCGAAGTCGACCCAGACGCCGTCGGCGTCCACATCGAACACCTTGCCAGCCACACTGCGGGTGTTGGTACCCGAGGTCTTGGCCACCGTCTGGTCGTCGACGATGTAGCAGTCGGCACCGATATCGGCCAGGGTGATGAGGTCGGCCGAGGCGCTGTTGGCGAAGCGGTGCGGGCCTTTGCGCAGCCGCACGCGGATCTCGCCCGCAGCGCCCGCGCTGTTGTCGGCGCGGTCTTCGGCAACGCCCGCGGCTTTGAGCGTGGTCGAGGTCGATCCCGGCACGGCGTATCCCGTGGCGGTGTTGATGCACACGATCGAGCCGCCAAAGATCTTGGTGGTGGCCGCCACGGGCGGTTCGATCTGGTTGCCGTCACGGCGCAGTGTGTTGCGATCCTGGGTCAGCGCGGTCATGGAAGTGTCCTGAAGGTGAGAAACGGGGGAAGCGGCAATCAGCCGTTGGCCAGGCCCTGGGCTTGCTTGCCGGCCTTGAATTGCTCGGGCGTCATGCCCATCGCAGCGCACACGGCGAGCTCGGCCTGGTTCAGTTCGCCTACGCCCTGGCCCGGCTGCTTGCCATCGGTCTGGCGCTTGCCAGCCAGGACCGGGTTGGCGGGCGTGGCGGCTACCAGCGCTTTGAGCTGCGCCAGGTCGGCCTTGCCGATGTCGCGCCAGGTCTTCTCGACGACATCGCTGGCCACCTTGCCTTCAGCCTTGGCCTGGTCCATGACCTGATCGAGCTCGCCCTGAACGGCTTGCGCGCGCAGGGCCGCCAGTTCGGTGTTCAAGGAAGCAACGGCTTCCACCGACACGAACTTGGTCGGATCGGGCGGCGTCGACTTGAGCGTCGCGATCTGGGCGTTCAGGCCAGCGATCTGGCCAGCCTGCGCGGCCTGGGACTTCAGCGCGGCCAGGGCGGATACGCCTTGTTCGGTGGTGGCGGTCTCGGGCAGGCCGAGGCCTTCGAGCAGGGCTTTGAGCAGAGGGTTCATGTCGTCCTCGGAGGTGGGGGGAAGGAATTGGCGCGCGAACTGCGCGCTGAGCGCGGCCAGCTGAGCGCTGGTCAACCCGTCCAGGGCAGGACGGTTGGTGAGCGCAGCGCCAACGATGGCCAGCACGTCACCGGTTTCGGGGTGATAGAGGAATGTGGCGCTCTGGTAGCGGTATTCGTCGTCGTCCAGCATCTGCTTGGCGCGCGCAGTCCACTGCACCCCCTGGGCAAAGAGGCCTTCGCCAGGGCGGAAGACGAACTTGGCGCCGGCCATCCACCCGGCCGCCGGCGCGGGCTGACCGTTGTTGGCCGCTTGCTGCGTCTGGTGCTCATAGTCGATCGGCAGATCGTTGACGCTCGCCCGCGCCAGAGCGATGACCCGCTCGGCGATCTGGGCGTTCATGCGGTACGTGCCCGACTTGGGCATCTCGCGCGCATCCTCGGCCGCCTGCGGCTTGAATTCGCCATCAGGCAGCAGATGCAGCTCAGGGACGGCGTCATCGTCACCCGTGCGTTTGATCTGCACGGCGAACGCGGCCAGGAGTGGGGCGGTGGATTTAGGCATGGGCGCCAGTCTGACGCCATGCCTTGGAACGCTCTATTAAACGGGTTTACCGCGTTTTCGGGTGCCCACCAGCTGCCGCCGGCGCAGCAGCACCTCGCCCAGCGCCGTCACCTATTGCAGCTTGGATAGGCCCGTGCGGTCAAACGTTGCCGGGTCGATCACTTCCATCGAGACCACGCCATTGCCCCCGGCCTTGCCATGCGCCTGGCCGGAAAGGTCCACCACAACCTTCACCACGCGTTGCGAATCGGAGGGGGAAGTGCATAGCAGCACCGCATGATCGCCGTCCAGCCATGCCTCACCGACCTGGCGCAACAGCGTCGGCAGCTGCGCGACAAGCGCGGCGCCGGCGTCCTTGGCTTGGCCGGCAGCATGTTGACCATCGCCCAGCATGCTTCGCAGCTGTGTCATGTCAATGTGAATCGTGCCGCGGGCGCTCGCGCCGCGCAGCTGGCCGGCGTCCTGCAGCGCGTCGACCTGGTCGCTGGAGAATGCACCGACCACGCGACGCTGACCAACCGTGCGGCGCTCGCCGCCGGTGTAGCGGCCGACGAAGTCGTTGAACTCGGCCTGCACCAGTGGCGCGACCTGGTCGGCGCCGTCGGCCAGGATGCGCGCCGCCGTGCGTGGCTCGGCCGCATCGGCCTTGTCCATCAGTGCCCGGGCCAGGCTCTCGCGGCGCAGGCCCGGCCGGTAGTTGAAGGCAGGATGCACGCCCACCGGCACATCCATGGTTTCGCCCGTGCGGGTGTTCGTGTACTCGACATACCGCTCGGGCGGTGCCTCGCTGACCTCAAGGCCCATCTGGCTAACCTGGCGCGCGGTCAGCTGCAGCACACCGCACTTGCAGCCCCATTCCTTGACCGGCATGTGCGATTGCCACCAGGGATCGTCTGCACGCATGACCCGGCCAGCAAAAGCCGCGTGCGACAAGCGAGGGTGCTCGCTTGAGCTGCGCAAGTACTGCAGGTAGGGAAACAGCTCGATGTTGCGCTGGATCCGCTCGGACTGCCCCTCGGAATACGCGGTGGAAACGTTGGTGTCAAAGATTTTGCGCAGCCTGGCATCGCTGCCGAGCTGCGCATTGACCGTCTCGCCGGTGACCGGATCGACCATCTCGCGCTTGCCCCACCAACCCTTGTCCTGCAACTGCGGGCCGAGCGTGCGCCGAAAGTCCTGAAACGTGGTGCCCTCGGCGATCGCGCGGTCGGTGGCGCCGCGGATGTCTTTCAGCACATCCAGCCGCATCGCCTTGGCCACCGTGAACGCGGCGGCGTGTTCCTGGGCAGGCATGTCCTGCCAGGAGAACGCCATCCGGTAGCCTTTCTGGCGAAAGAACTCGACAGCCTCACGCGGCGGCAGCGGCTCCAGCTCGATGGCGGCCATGTCAGGTGCGTCCGCCATTCAAGTACGACCCCCATTTGTCAGGTTGCCCCAGAGGCGGGCCGCCAGCGTGCCGCGGCTGAGCAGGTCCGCCAGCGCCGTGGCGTCCATTGCTGCCAGGCGCTGCTCGACGGCCACCTGGAAGTCCTCGAACGACGTGCTGATCTCCAGCGCTTCCTGGATCGCCTTCTGGATCGGGTCAGGCTTGGCCTGCCACTCATCGAGCATGGCATCGACCAGGCTGTCGATCGCGTCGGCCGCCGTGTTGGTCAGATCTCCCGGCGCGGCCTTCAACCGCGCCAGCTGCGCAGGAGCGGGCCGGCGTCGACCGCCAGCAGCCAACCCCGCGAGCCCGCCCGCGCCATCGCCATTGCCGTTGCCAAACGACGGCGCAACGGGCTGCAGGATCGCATCCTTTTCTTCGGCCATCGGGATCTTGAGCTTGCTGTGCGCCCAGTCCGCTTTGATCCGCATGCCCATGTTCACCAGCTTGGGTAGCGAATCGGCGAGCAACTTGATGTCTTCGGGCTGCTGCGTGTCGAGCACCAGGCGCGGGCACCGGTGCAACGACGTGCGGCCCCGGTTGACTGCCAGAATTGGGTACACCAGCTGGCGCGTCAGCGTAGTGGCGAGCTGGCGCGCGTCGGATTTCTTCAGGTCGTGGCGCAGTTCGTTGTGCACCTTGCCCAGGGCCTGCGTCCCGTGCTCGCCTTCGCCGCTGGTGAGCGTGCCACCCAGCACCGCCTTGCTGGTGCTGCGTTCCATCAGGCCAATCATGCTGTCAAACGGCGTGGACTCGCCCTTGGCCGCTTCCTTGAACTCGATCTTCATGCCCTCAGGCACGATGGCGGCCGCATCGTGGCCAATGCCGATCACAGCGCGCAAGAGCGTCGCCCGTGCCTTGTCGTCGGAGGTATTGGGGTTGTACGTGCCCAGACGCAGCGGCAGCCCGTAGATCTCCAGGAACTCAGCCAGGTCGCGCACGGCAAAGTTCTTGAAGAGCCACGGCCAGGCGAGCACCCGAAACAGGCCCGTGCGGGCGATGTAGCCGCTGCGCGAGCGGTGCGTGTGCATGATCCAGCCAAACGGCCAGAGCGATTCTCCATCGGCGCTGTTGTCGCGCAGGCGCAGCTCGTTGCGATCAAGGCCCGGGGCGATCGGCGTACGAAACCACCCTTGCGGGCGAAATGTTGCCGTGACCGGCATGCGCATCTTCTCGATCGTGTCCCATCCGAGCTCGATCGGCGAAAACCCGTGACCGACTGCATCGGTCATGTCAAAGAGAATGTCCTCCATTTCCAGGCTCTGCAGCACCTCGGTCACGAAGGCCGCTTCGTCCAGTTCCGCACTGGTGGGGTTCGCTGGCGGCTCGATCGACCAGTCGAGCTGGCTGACGGTCAGGCGGCGCGTCTGCATGACGCTGAAGAGGTGCGCGTCTTTTTCCTCCATGTCGGCGAACATCTCGTGCTGCGCCGTGATGTCGCCCGTCTCGGCCTGCTGCAGAATCTGCGCGAGCCGCGGCGGGGTCAAACCGCGCGTGGGATGGTTCTCCCATTCCGATTGCAGGTGTCCCAGCCGAGCCGTCTGCGGCTCCTCCAGGTGCATGTTGGTGATCGGGCGGCCGAATTGATCAACGATTTGAGCCATGAATCTCTCTCTTTCGGGTCTCAACCCAAACCTGCGACGGTTCCCCGGTGGAGCGAAGCCCCGGCAAGCCGTTTACACGTGTTTATAAAGGCCCTCAGACGTGCGATTGGGGTCAGCGTAGCCACCCACCCCAAAAAACGCCCCAAAAGGCCGGAAATTTGAAGTGCCTCACGCCACGCGCCGTCGCCGGCCCACGGCGTGTCATCGTCGTGCTCGCCGGGCAACGCATCCCAACGGCTCGTTTGGCGCGGTACCGGCGTGTAGTCGATGGGCGCGGCCAGGTTCATCGACGCGAACCACAGCAGCGCCAGCATCACCGCCGAGTCACCGTGGCGGGTCAGCTCCGGGTCCTTCAAATCCTTGCGCCGCAGCTTCACCACCATCGGTATGCCCTCGACATCCTCGATCGCGCGAAGGTCGGCCGCCACGTTCGCGTCACGCGGCAGGTCAATCATCCCGTCTTCAAAGCCCTGGATCAGCTTGGACATCCAGGCGCCGTACCAGGCGCGGTTCAGCTTGATCTGGTGGACGTGGTCGTGCCCGAACTTGTCGGCCGTGTATTCGGCCAGGGTCTCGCCCGAACCGGTTGCATCCATGGCGCCGCCACAACGGCGCGGCATGTGCTCGATGATGTACCAGATGACCTGTTCTTGTTGGCGCGTCGGCACCTTGTGCATCTCGACGATGAACACCACGCGCCGGCGCAGGTTCGCCTCGATCTGCCCAACACCGAACACCGAGAAGTCGCGGTGGCGCGCGAAGTCCTGGGCGAAAACGCTTTGCAGTTTCGGATCGAGCAGCGCCAGGGCAGGTTCAACCTGGCGGCGAATCCAGTCCTCGACGAATGAGCGGCGTTCCGCCTCGCTCTTGCGCACGAAGTCATCGTCAAGCGCCAGGCGCACGACCGGCCGCTCCTCGGCCATGGCGTTCTCGATCCAGACGCCAGGCAGGCTGACGCCGCTGCCGTCGCGCGGGATGGCATCGAGCTCCTCGCGCATGGCCGCCTTGCGCACCCCATAGGCATTGCGGATCTTGCTGTACCACTCTTTCTTGCCCTCGGCCGTGGCCGGCGTGCCTTTCATGAAGCACACCCGCTCGTACAGGCCGTTGGTGACCGCGTCATCGAACGTGACCGTCACCACAGCTGCATCTGCGCCATAGCGGCCGGCTTCGATGTCCCGGCACAACTGGGCGAAGGGGTTGTTCTTGCCGTTATGCGAACTGATGATGGTGATCTGACCACCCCAGATCAGAAGTGCGGTGGCCGCATCCAGCACGCCCTGCACATCCGGGTGGAAGGCCGCCTCGTCGATGACGACGTGCCCCTGCAGGCCGCGGATGTTCGCTGGCCGACTGGACAGGGCGCACACCTGAAAGCCGCTGGCGAACCGGATGCGATACGCGGTGATGTGCTTGGTCTTACCGCCCTCGTCCTGGTCTTCGAAGAGGAACTCCTCGACGCCCGTGACGCCTTCGCCCTGGGCTCGCGCGATCACCCGTGCAAACTTGGCGCAGTAGCCGATCGCCTCCAGGCCCTTTTCCTTGGTGTCGCCGATGTAATAGACGTTGTCGCCGCCGGCGGACTTGCGCGCCGCGGCCACCAGCGTCTTGTTCAGCATCGTGCCAAAGGTGATGCCCGTGCGCCGGCCCTTCGGGATGGCGATGATTGACGCCTTGAGCGCAGCGACCTGGCGCTGGTGCAGCATCAGAATGCCGTCGGCCAGCGGATTGAAGTTGTCCGAGATCGAACGCACGCTGGCGGGCAGGTCGTCCCATTCCAGGACGCGCAGGGTTGAAGCCAGGGGCTTGATAACGGCGGCCATCAACGATCACCACCAGGCAGAGGCATGATCGGGGCCGTCACCACCAGCGGAACCTGGATATCCCGATCGGGTGCGACGATTGCTGCGACCTCGACGAACACGCCGAACAGCGCTGTGGCCAGGCTCAGCACCCACTCGGGGATGCCGTTGCGCTCGGCCACCAACGGGGCCTCGCCTTCGAGGTTGCCGAGATAGACGGGAACGACGCCGCAGAACCACCCGTAGTGCGTGAAGCGCGTGCCGAGCTCGGTACTCGGGATCTGAGAGAGGATGCTCACGGTGCGTTGATACCCAGGAAGTCACGGCGCCAGAAGTCGACCTGCTCGGCGCTCATGCCCTGGGCCTTGGCGACCTCCTGCAGCTTGGCATCCTGCTGGGCGAGCAGCGCGCGCCGCGCACGCTCCTCGGCCTCGGCCTGGAACTTCTTCAGGTTGACCGAGCTGCGTGCCAACGTGGCGATGTTCTTGGCCGCTTTGATCAGGAGCTCCACTCGCTTGCCCGAGTCCGTCTCATCGTCAGCTTCTTGCAGTTCGATGATGGCTTCGAAGAGCTCGGTCTGGACCAGGGCCGTCAACGCCTCGCTGCGCGCATCGATCTCGTCGCCGGCGTGCGCCCGTATGAGCTTGGCCGCTTCCGTGCTTGCACGAATGGCGGCCAGCCGGCGCTCGAGCTTCTGACCGTACCGGCCGATGGCACTGCGACTCGGCAAGCTGCCGGCATTGGCTTCGGCCGGGAATCGCTCGCGCAGATCCTCGATCAGGCTATCGAGCGTGTGGCAGCCGGTGGCCAGCTGCGCCTCGATGTAGGCCTTGATCTCCTCGGGCAGACGATGAATGCTGCTCTTGCCAGCCATGGGTCACCAGTACTTGACGGGCCGGGCGATGCCAGGCTCACAGTCGATCGTGTACTCGGCCACGTCGGTGCCGTAGCGCGTGAGATCCGCGAACCACTTGCCGTCCGGGCGCTTCTCCAGTTTGACCAGGTCGCGGTCCGACAGGTAGTCGAGCTCGCGGCGCAATTCCAGCGGCGTGGCATCCGGGTACTCCGATTGGGCAACCGACAGGATCGGGCCCTCGAAGGCGCCGATGGGGCGTGCGTTGTTCAGGGTCAACAGAATCAGCCAGCGCAGCGATTCGCGGCGCGAGCGGGCCAGGTCAATTTGCATTTTTCTTTCCATCCAATACTCCCCGCAGCTGCAGGTTCTCGATCTTCACTGCCAAGCCATCCAGCTTCGCCTCGACCACGCTTTGACCACGGATGTAGTCCTCACGTCGTACGTACTGAAGAGCCATGTCACGCTGCATCTGCAGGAACTCGCGTTCGACACGCTGCCACTCACCGGCTTCCAGCTTGGCTGACTCCTCGAGTTTTTCCAGTCGATGCTGAACTTGCTCGTGGTTGGCCGATCGCGCATCTTCCTGGGCACGGAAGCGCAGATCAATGTGGCGCAGCATCTGCGTGAGCAACAGCCTCCCAGCGCCTGCGCAGGCCCCGAAAAATCCCAGCAGCAGCGTGATGAGCTGCCAAACTTCCAATTCGATCTTCACCGATCCTTCCCCGGCTTGTTGATGTAGTCCACGGTGTCCACGTGCTTGCCTGCGCAGGTGCCATACAGGCCGTACATCGCCTCCAAGGCGACCGCGGCCGCGGCGTCCGAGTCATCGATCGGGCGCACGACCGGTTGACACCGCGCGGCCAGTTCCGCTGGCAGCAAGACCGCCGGCCGCCAGGGCATCGGCTCGGTCTGCCGCCGCGCCGAGGATCCGCATGCTGTCAGCATCGAAACGGCACTGCACAGCACCAGCCGGGCGAGATTTCGCAATCGCATTCTTGAGCTCCGTATTCGACGTCTTGTTCTGCTGCTCCAGGCCCGTCATTGCCGTGCGCAGTTCCTTGTTCATCGCCGTGCTGCCCACGACGTCGGCGCGTAGCGCGTCCAGCCCCTTGGCAAGCGACTCGACCTGGTGGGCGTCGTGCGCAGCCTGGGTTTCGAGAACGCCACGCTCGTGCCCATTGGCCTCGCCGCGCCAGTAGCCCAGGCCGGCGGCGAGCGCGCCTAGCGCGATCGCCCAGCCCACGATGTTCAGATTCACGGGCATACGCCAGGCCCCCAGGATGCGGCAACATAGGCCGGCTGATGGTGGCGGATGATGCGGTCGGGATAGGCCCGGTTCTCGCGCCAGTTGGCCGCCGATCGGCCCGCATTGACCGTCTCGACCGATCCCCACCAGATGAGCGGGTCAAGCCCCGAACTCGATGCTCGTTTCTGGTCACGCGAGATCCAGCCCAGCCCGCCGTTGTAGGCCGACAATGTCATCGCCATGCGCTCGCAGTCATCACGCGCGCGGATACGCTCGTAGAGATAGCGGTCGTAGGTGACCAGGGCGCGCAGCGCCCAGGATGGATTGAAAGGAGCGTTCTGCGCCAGCGCCGGGTAAAGCCCAGCGATCCAGCTGGAGGTCGCCGGCATGAACTGGGCCATGCCCTGGGCGCCCACGGCAGAGACGGCGCCGGGGCGCCAGGCGCTCTCCTGATGGATCTGTGCGGCGAACGTCGAGACCGGTGCGTCCATGCCCCAAACGACACGGGCATTGCGCATGAGCTCCGACCGGTACTGCTGGGCTGCACGCGGCACGTCGGCCGCCGGCGCCGGCAGCGCGGTGCAGCTGGCCACGAGCAGCACGACCAGGTGTCGGCCGAGACGGATGAGCTGCTGGCCCATCACAGCCCCAGCGCGACAGCCAGAATGACCGCGGCCGCAATCGCCGTGCGGCGGATCGTCGAGACCATGAAGGGGATTTCGTAGCCGTCCGCGATCGGGTGGTCCACGCGATGCGTGCCGACGCAGGAGCCGCAGCGCCAATCACGCACCAGGTAGCCATCGGGACGTGCGTACGGGAACAGGGCGCGGTCGATCCAGTAGGAGCCGACGGCCGCCAGGCTGATCAGGCTCAGCTTATAGATCGCGACGGGAACTTGCTGGGGGGAAACGATGCCGATCACGACGATCAGCAATGCGGCGACGATGAGCCAGGTGGTCAGACGCGGCAGGCGGCGACGCAGCGGAATGGGATTTTCGAGAGGCGACACGGCAACACTCCAAGGCAAGAAAAAGGGCGGCGAGCAGAATGAATCTGCATCGTGCCGCCCGCTTGCCTGAAGCGCTATTAAATGGATTTACTGCGACGCTACTGCTGCAACGTGTCGATGCGCCTCAACAGGAGCTCAGCCTTCATCTGGGCGATGGAAAGCAAACCTGGAGGCAGCTTTCCGCAATAGGTGTTGTAGTTGCTCATGTCGGTTTCGTCGGCCTGCTCAGTGGTCAAGATGACCATCCTCCATGCGCATGCCAATACCGGATTCTTGTTTTGATCGGAGAACTTATCCGAGTATCCGAAGGCGAGGTTCCGCTGCGCTTGGTAGTCGCCAGCGAGAGCTTTCTGCTTGAGATCCGCCAGCTTCTCAGCGGCGCGAGCAGGGGTGAAGATCAGCATAAGTGAAGTGGCCAATGCGGCCGCCACATTGATTCGACATTGTGTCTTAAAGATGTATGCCACCACCAGATTCCTCCCTATTCGAGCACAGTGACCTTGACATTGTTGGTTGCGTCGTTTTTTAAAACGAAGATCACCAGCATTGCAGATTCAATATTGATGCGTGGTTTTTGGTTGGTGATCGATCCGGTATCGGAAGCCGTCTGATTGATGGTGATGCAGCGTTGGCTCACTTCTTATCTCCCATGTTCAGCTTGAATTTCTTGTTTATCACCTTTCCTCCGCTGATGTGCTGATTGACGCTGCGGGAGCTCTGCACTAGGTCTTCGCCTCGATGCGCCATCGCAGCAGCAGTGCGTCGGATAACGGCTTGGTCAGCTACCGAACAGGCGTCGTAGTCCGCAACCAGCGCTCGGTGTTCTGGGGCGATTGGTGCGGGCGGAGCAAACGAGCGGGAACCGGTAAGCACATAGAGGACGTCCACGCCGGCACGCGCGATAGCTTCCAAATAGCTCGCGTCTGGTGAGCGTTCACCCTTTTCGTACTTAAGCTGCGCCTGTTTCTGGACGCCACCCGCCGAACCAAGCTCAGCTTGGTTCATACCCAGTCGCTGCCGCTCCTCGCGCAGCCGCTCTCCCAAATTACTCAATTGGGTATCCTCAAAACGACTTGACAAGTACGCAAATGCGTACCATCATTCACCCTCAAGAACCTACCTGGTTCCCGACCCTTAAAACCACACCCCGCGAGGATAGCAGACGCCATGCATCCTGAATTGATCAAGGCCTCGATTCGCATGAAGGGCACCACGCCCACTGCGCTGGCCGCCAAATTGAAGGTCGCACCCACGACGGTCTTCGAAGTCATCTCCGGCCGCACGCGGTCTGCACGCATTGAGCGCGCGATCGCCGACCTGGTCGGCCAACCCGTATCTGTCCTCTGGCCGAGCCATAGCCAGCCCAAGGGGGTCAACCGCCGCCTCAAGAGCGCCGCTCCCCGCAGGGTGGCGGCATGAGCACGATCAAGGCCACGCTCACGCGCACATACCGCAATGAACCGCTGGCAGTACTCGACGGCGGCCCCTTCGTCATCCTCGAGCGCACCCCAGAACAGCTGCGTGCCCTGGCCGCCGCGCTGGAAGCAGTTGCCGTAGCAGCCGAAAAGCGTCCCTGCACGGGTCGCCACTGGTTGCCAGGTCGCATGGAGGTTCAGGCATGAGCAAGGAGACCATCAACAGCGCACAGCGTGTTTTGCGCATCATGAAGGCGCTGCGTGGCCGGCGCCTGAATGGCATCTCCAACCAGGAATTGGCCGCGATGACGGGCGAATCCCCCACGAACGTCACGCGTGCGCTCGCCACGCTGATGGCCGAGGACTTCGCGGTGAAGTTCGACAACGGTCTGTACGCACCTGGCATCGCGTTGCTGCAGATCGCCCAGTCCCATGCCGAAGAGTGCGCGCGGATGACCGCCCGCATCGCCGAAACCAACCAGCGCATCGCTGCGGGGGCCCAGCTGTGACCCAGGCTCCGCCTGTCGATCACCACATGACCGTCGATATCTACATCGCGGGCAGGTCGGAGTATCGCGTGCGCGTGAACCGCATCCCGACGGCAGAAGCCGACGTGGCATTCGCGGTGGCCCGCAACGTGTTCGCCGAGCTGCTCAAGTACGCCGACCAGCCCCACGCATTGCGCATGGAACTGGTCGACGTCGACCCCATTCACGAATGCCAACCAAAAGGATAGTCACGATGGCTCGTCCGAAGAATTCCCCCGCCGCCGCACCTGACACCGCCAAACCCGCCGCCGATGTCGAGGCAGCGCTGATCCAGGCTGCCGAGCGCTCGGCCTTGGTCCTCAAGCAGTTCGGTGACGGCTTGCCGTTCGATCTGCCGCGCTACGAACACGTCATTCGCACCCACCTGGCACGAAGCGCCGACGAAATGCTCGCCGCCGGCCGCGCGCTGCTGGTGGTTCGTGAACACGTGCCGCACGGGGATTGGCGCGATTTCTTGTCCCGCCTCGGCCTCGAACCCCGCCTCGCGCAGCGCATGAGCCAGGCGGCGCTGAAGTTCTCAAATGCGTCGACGTCGACGCATTTGATCGAGGCGGCCGGTAACAAGTCGAAACTCATTGAGCTCCTGGTCCTCGACGATGACCAGGTCGCCGAACTGAACGAGGGCGGCACGGTCGCCGGCATTACGCTCGACGACGTCGCCACGATGTCGGTGTCCGACCTACGCAAGACACTGCGTGAAGCGCGCGCCGAAGCCGAGGCCAACGACAAACTGCTCTCGGAGAAAAATGACCAGATCGACACGCTCAAGAAAGAGCGTGATGCTGCCAATCGCCGGATCAAGGCTGAGAAGCCCGACGCGCAGCTGGTCGGCCTGCACACCGAAGTCGAGGCCGAGTTGGTGGGCCTGGAGGCGGTCATTGGCGGCAAGCTGCGTGAAGGCCTGGAGAAACTGTGCGCAGCGTATGTCGAGACCGGCAAGGGCGATGCGCAGCGCACGCGACTTCTGGCCGCCAGCCTGCGTGCGGTCCAGCAACAGATCGGCGACCTGTTCACCGAATTCAACCTGCCCCAGGGTGACGGCGACGAGCTGCCGGCCTGGGCGCAGGACGAGTAAGGAGCGAGCGATGGGAGCCCCCGCCAACGCAGTCATCGCGGAAGAGCTGGCCGACGTTGCGCGTGCCTGGCGCGTTGCGCCGCACGGGCGTAAGGGCGAGATCCTGGCTGGCGCGGCTGCGCGGCTACAGATGTCTCAGGCCAGGCTGTATCGCCTGCTCGGCGACCTGGTCACCAAACCGACCCGCAAGCGCCGGTCGGACGCCGGCAAGACGGCACTGCCGGTGCAGGAAGCGCAGATGATCGCCGCCGTGCTGCTCGAGCACATGCGCAAGAACGGCAAGATGCTCAAGAGCGTCGAGGCCGCGGTGGAGGTGCTGCGCGCCAACAACATGATCGAAGCGCTGCGCATCAACCCGGCGACGGGCGAGGTCTCGCCCCTGTCGATCTCCACCATCCGCAAGGCCCTGCGCAACTATCGTCTGCACCCGGAGCAACTGCTCGCGCCGGCGCCGGCAATGAGCCTGCGCAGCCTGCACCCGAACCATGTATGGCAGATCGATGCCTCGCGTTGCGTCCTGTTCTACCTGCCACGCGCATCGAAAGGCGATAGCGGTCTGCGCATCATGGACCACACCGACTTCTATAAGAACAAGCCGGCCAACGTCATCAAGGTCATCAACGAGTCGCTGTGGCGCTACGTGGTGACCGACCACACCAGCGGTTGGAACTATTCCACGTACGTCACGGGCGGTGAGAACGCCACCAACCTGGTTGACGTGCTCATCGATGCCATGCATCGCCGAGAGGGTGAGGCCATGTTCGGCGTTCCACTCATGGTGATGCTCGACCCGGGATCGGCCAACACCAGCGCGATATTCAAGAACCTGTGCAAGGCGTTGCGGATCCACGTCCAGATCAACAAGCCGAAGAACCCGCGCGCGAAGGGCCAGGTCGAAAAGGGCCAGGACATCACCGAGCGCGATTTCGAATCCACCCTGCGGCTGCTGCCGTCAGACAAGGTCGACAGCCTGGAGAAGATCAATGCGCTGGTGGCACGTTGGCGCCGGTACTTCAACGGCACCCGGATCCACACGCGCACGGGGCGAACCCGCGACTCCGCCTGGCTGCATATCACGCCCGATCAGTTGGTGACCCCGCCAGCAGCAGACCTCCTGCGGTCACTCGCGCTCAGCGCGCCGGAGTCGCGCGTGGTTTCCACGCACTTGCGCGTCAGCTACCGCGGTTCCGACTACGACGTGTCGTCGGTGCCTGGCGTCTGCGTTGGCGAGAAGCTGCTGGTCTGCGAGAACCCCTGGGCTCAGGACACCGTCCAGGTCGTCATGAGCGACGACGAGGGCCACGAGGCCTACCAGGTCGTGCAACGTGTCACCTATGACCAATTCGGTATGGTCGCCGACGCGCCGGTGATCGGCGAGAGCTATGCCCGTCACGCCGACACGCCCGCGCAGACCAACGCCAAGGCCTTGGAACTGATGGCGACAGGCACCTCCACCGAGACCGAAGCCAAGGCGGCACGCAAGGCCGGCACCGTCGCCTTCGGCGGGCAGATTGATCCCTTCGCCCACATCGACCAGGCGCTCGAGCATGTGCCCGCCACACTGCCGCGCCGGGGCCGGGATCACGACCTGGTCGCACCGACGGTGCACCTGCCGCCGCTTTCGCACATCCAGGCCGCCAAGCAGCTCAAGCCCGCGTTTTCCGACTGGTCGCCTGAACACTACACACGCCTGCAGGCCCTGTACCCCGAGGGCGTTCCGGCCGACGCCATTGATGCAGCAGCGCAAGCGTTGCGCGCCGCCATGGCGCCGGCTCCTATCCAACCGTCCATCGTGCACATCGTGCGCGCCGCCTAGGAAAGCAGATGAGACAGCAGCTGAAACTCAAACGGATCTTGCCGGCGCTCGGCGTGTCGCAAAGCCAGCTTGCGATCGCGGTCGAACTCAGCCCGGCGACGGTCGCCCAACTTGTGAACCACGCTCTATGGCCTCGGGTGCGGCAGCACCAGCTGCGCGAGGCCACGATCCAGTTTTTGAAGGTCCACGGCGCCACCGAGGAACAGCTTGCCGTGGCCTTTGAAAAAGAAACGCCACCGCAGGTCAGTGCGGTGGCGCCCGAACAACAGCATTCCCCCATGAACGAGGACGAACACATGTCGATTCGCAAGCAGATTCTACAGCCTCAGACCCTGCGCCACTTCAAGCTGCCGGGCAACCCCTTCGACGAAGTCGCCAGCAGCGACGAGTTCTATGCCAACGAGCAGCTGCGCTACACGCGTGCCCAGCTGCTGGATGCCTGCAAACGCGGCGGCTTTGTCGCGGTGGTAGGCGAGTCGGGCTCGGGCAAAACCACGCTGCGTCGTGACCTGCAGGAGCGCGTGCAGCGCGCGGACATGCCCATCCAGATCATCCGCCCCTACGTTGTCGGCATGGAGGCCGACGACACCAAGGGCAAGACGCTCAAGGCCAGCGCGATCCTGGACGCGATCATGGCCACCATCGCCCCGCATGAACCGCTGCGCGCGAGCAGTGATGCGCGGTACCGCCAGCTGGAGAACCGCCTGAAAGAGAGCCACCGCGCCGGCGTGCGTCACGCGGTGCTGATCGAAGAGGCGCACGCCATGCCCAAGGCCACGTTGCGCCACCTGAAACGCTTTGTCGAGCTCGAGGATGGTTTCTCGCGCCTGCTCAGCGTGATCCTGCTCGGACAAAATGAGCTCGCCGAGAAGCTCGATCCTCGCGATCCCTCGGTGCGCGAAGTGGTCCAGCGTTGCGAGATCATCACGCTGCCGCCGCTTGGCGAGTACCTGGAGGACTACCTGCGCTTTCGGCTCAAGCGCTTCAGCGTGGACCTCTCCAAGATCGTGACCGCCGATGGCCTGCAGGCGCTGCGCGAGCGCCTGTCGCCGCCGGTGCCGCGTGGGCACACCGAGCGCTCGTTCCTCTACCCCTTGGCGGTGCACAACCTGCTGACCGCCGCCATGAACCTGGCCGCCGAGAACGGCGCCCCGGCGGTGAGCGCCGACATCGTCATGGAGACGAAATGGAACTGATCGCCAACACCACGGCGCCGCGGGTCTATACCCCGGCGCGCATCGCGCAGATAGCGGCGGCCAACGCCGCGGGCCGGGCGCTGCGGGCGCTGGGCCTGCGCGTGATCAGCGAGGAGCTGATTCCCGACGACGGTGGCGCGCCCATCCTGCTGCTCGACCTGTGCGGGATGCCCGCCGAGTACCTGCGTGGGATGTGCGAGGCCTCCACACGCCAGGCCGACGGACGCATCACCGCGCTGTTTCAGGGCGTGCGCCTGGCGATCCACCAAGACGAGGTGCGCCATGACGGTTGAATTCATGGCGGGCCCGTCCCTCGCGAACCCGGCCGCATTTGATTCGGTCGACCAGCTGCGCAACGCGCTGCACGGCGCCAACAAGGACCTGGTCAACCTGTTCTTCGAGCACTGCTCGTTGCGCAGCTCCTTCGCCGAGCTGAGCCAGCTTCTCAGCGACATCATGAGCGCCCAACTCGGCAACGACGATGACGCGCTGCGCAAACACATCGCTGCTGCGGTTGAGCGTACGCGATTCGCGCTGAGCGACAAGCCGGCAACGAGGCACTGACATGGCCCGCGCTCGCGCCTTGATGGTCTTTCAGGTGTCGGTCGCAGGCATGCGGCTGCGCGTGCGACTGCTGCCGAGTGTGGCCGACGTGGACGCGGAGTATCGCGGGGGCCGCAGGCGCAGTGATCGCAAGGTCGTTCACGGCTATTTCCAGGCCGCGGCACTGGGGGCCCGCGTGATTGGGACGGTCGCTGTGCCGCTCTCGGGCAGCAACCTGCGCGAGATCGTTCCCCACGAGGTGTCCCACGCCGTCATCCATCACCTGCAGGGCGTGAGTGCGCGTGACGATGAGACCGCTGCCAGCGCGATCGGGCTGTTGTGCGCGGCCATTTTTTCCAGGATCGAGGCGTTCGCCGCCTTTCAGGAGACCCCATGAGCAAATCTGACGATGTCGCCGTTGTGGCGCTCATCCGTATCAAGGCCGTGTTGCGCCGCCACCAGGCGCCGGCCAGCACGATCAGCAAGCACGACGCCATCGTGCAGATCTCGGCCCTCGTGGACGAGGCCGCGGCCGAGATCGCCGACTCCATCGCCTCGCTCAACATGAAGGAAGCATCATGACCAGCACCACCGCCAATCGCCCCGACATTCCGCCGGGATTTCGCCTCAAGGCGGACGGCTCGTATGTCCCCGAAGCCCTGGTATCCGATATCGACAAGCTGCGCGACCAGACCATCGAGACGCTCATTGACCAGGCCAAGATCATCAGCACGTTGCTGGCGGATTTCAAGATCCGCGCGTTTCGCGATATCGAGGCCTTTGTCGAGACGAGCGTCGAGCAGTACGGCGTGAAGTCGCGTAGCGTCAAGGGGAACCTGACGCTGACCTCGTTCAGCGGACGCTACATGGTCCGGCTGCAGATCCAGGATCGCCTCGTGTTCGACGAGCGCCTGCATGCGGCCAAGGCCCTGATCGACGAATGCATCACGTCCTGGTCGGAAAGCTCGCGCGACGAGATCAAGGTGCTGGTGAACGACGCATTCCGCGTGGACAAGGCCGGCCAGATCAACACGGCTCGTGTGCTGGCCCTGCGTCGTCTTCCCATCAAGGATGAGCGCTGGCAGCGCGCCATGGCCGCGATCAGCGACAGCGTGAGCGTGGCCAACAGCAAACCCTATGTGCGGTTCTACGAGCGGCGCGAGGGTTCGGACGAGTACACGCCGATCTGCCTGGACATCGCGGCGGTTTGATCATGCCGAGCTACCCGAACTACGACACGAAGTCGCTGTGCGTTGGCTGCGAATGCACCGAAGGCCGGCAGTGCTCGGACCACGGCAAGCTGTGCCATTGGTTGCGTGTGGATCGCAACCTCGGCAAGGGAGTCTGCAGCTGCTGCGCCGACTGCGTTCCCGATTGGGATGCCGGCAAGTACGACACGCGCACCCGCATCGGTCCGATCGATGTATGACCCCGCCGCTCCACACCCCAAGCGATAAGGGGGCCGCGCACGGCTAAATGCGCGGGACGTCCCAGCCTGGCCGGGCGGGCTTAGATCGACCCCGGATTTTTTCGACATGCACGCTTTCTTGAACGCCTTGCCCTTGTAGGGCGCTCCGGTAAGCGCCAGGAGCCAGAAATGACCATGCCCCCCGACGATACGCCGTCCGTGCGACGCCGCCACAAGACCCTGCAGGAGATGGCCGAGCTGTTCGGCATCTTCCTGGTCGAGCGCCTTCAGCTCACGGCCGAGGACGCGGCCACACTCGGCGATGAGCTGGTCGACCTGGTGCACCGTCATTACAGCGGCCAGAGCCTGTACTTCCCCAAGGATCGTGGCTATGTCCGGCTGGAGCATGACACCTACATCTGGCAGCACCTTCGCCGCGGGAATGCCTCGGAGATCGCCGCCCACCTGGGTGTGAGCTACGTGTATGTCTACCAGCGGTACCGCGTCATGCTGGCCGAGTCTCGTCGCCGCACCCAACCCCAGCTTCCTGGAATGGACTCCTCCGAAACCGACGGTGCGTAGCGCCAGCGGTCCATTTCCGCAACCGTAGAGAGCCTCCCCCTCATGAACGAGAACACCATGACGAAAGCCATGAATCCCATTCAACGCATCCGCACAGTGCTGGATGCCTACAAGACACCGGGCAGCCCGCTGAGCAAGGCGGCTTGCCTTGCTGAAATCGACTCCATCGTCGCCGATGTCGAGCGCATCGACCACCTGACGGCTGTGGACGACAAGCTGAAGGTGGATATCTTGCGTGCCAGCATTGTCAACATCGGCCGGCTGCTGCCGGATCGCATGAGCATCGCATTTACGCGGTTGGATGCGGTCACCATGCTCAAGCAGGTTTTCCCGGATGGCGAGAGCCAGGACTGCGTTTTCACAGGCCACACGCCGATCTATGCCGTTCCGGTCGTGCCGGCGCTTCGAAACCTGGCCGAGGATCTCCAGCATGGATAAAGACGACATCCTTCGCAAGATCGAGAAGTGCTTGGCGCTGGCGAAGTCCAGCGAACCGGCCGAGGCGGCGGCAGCGCTGCGTCAGGCGCAAGCGCTGATGCGTGAGCACGGAGTATCGCAACTGGAAGCTCAGGCGATCGGCGCTCGTGAGTGCTCGGTTAAGGCCACCGCACGCACGCCGAGCAGGCACGAAGCCTACCTTGCCGGCCTTGTGGCCGATGCTTTCGGCTGCGAGCTCATCCTCGCAAGCGGCGGAATCCTTTCCGGTGGAGCGGTGTGGCTGCTGGTCGGCTGCTCGCCCAGTGTCGAGGTGGCACAGTACACCCTGCAGGTGCTGCTGCGGCTGATGGCGCGGGCGCGCACCGACCATATCAAGGCCACGTTGAAGCGCTGCGGCCTTAAGAACAAGACGGCCCGTGCCGATGCCTTCTGCCAGGGTTGGGTCGCGGCCGTCGCTTCTCTCGTTCCCCGGATGGAACCCTCGGCAGACCAGAAGACTGCGATCGAGGCTCACATGCAGCTGAATCACCCGAGCCTGGGCAAGTTCACCCCGCGAAGCCGTGACGCCGGCGCTCGTGGCTGGGCCGACCAGGTCGCAGGCCACCGCGCAGGCGCCGGCGTCCAACTGCATCCAGGCGTTGGCGCCAGTGGAGCGCCGCTCCTGCTGGAGTAGCACTGCCGCGCAGAGGCAATGTCGAGATCACCAACGTCCACACCTGAAACCTTCCTGCCAGAGAGAGTTCCCATGAAACAAGATGACCGCCGAGCGAAGTGCACGCGCTGCCGCAACGTCCATTTGGAGTCCGAGCGTATCGAACGGCCCAGACCCCGCCGCTCCACCTCGGAAATCCAGATGTATGACCGCTGCTGCCCGCGTTGTGGCGGCAAGGAGTACTACGATATGACGCCGCAAGTAGCGTGGTGCTGGGCGAGCGGTGTCATCGAGGTCGGCGATCAGGAGCCTGGCGACCAGGTCGACGGCAGCGGGCCGATCGTCATTGCCCGCGGGCCGAAGTACGCGCTGCGGAGCCAACTGGAGGTTTTCGCGCGGCATGGGCGTGGCAAGGGCGAAGGTCTTCTGCTGGTGCCGGGCGTCCCGGAGGCAGGTTCCCAGCGGGAAGCTGGCGATGCGCTGGAAAAATGGCTGACCTGGTGCGCGGGAAGCCGCAGCGCGCGGCGCGATGGTGTCACGTTCACGGCAATGAAAGAGGGCTGATCCGTCATGGCGACGACAACTGCGCGCGCTCAAGAGCGCCAACGCCTAATTCGCCTTGTGCACATGGCTCAGCGGGAACTGAAGCTGGACAAGGAAACCTATCGCGCGGCCTTGCTGGCGGTCACGGGCGGCAAGAAGGACTCCTGCTCGTCGATGAGCGCCGAAGAGCTGCAGCTGGCCCTGGATCACTTCAAGCGATTCGGCTTCAAGGTGCGCCTCAAGCCTCGGCCAAGCCGCCCGATGGACACCGAGGCGACCAGCAAGAAGATCCGTGCCCTGTGGCTGCTGTTACGCGATCTGGGCGCGGTGAGCAATCCGTCCGAGGAGGCCTTGGCGGCATACGTCAAACGGATCACGGGTGTTGAAGCGCTGCAATGGATAGATGGGCGTCAGGCCGAGCGCACCATCGAGACCATGAAGAAATGGGCGATGCGCCTCTTGCCTAAGCATGTTCGGCATCTCGTCGATCAGGTGCGCGATCAGCGGCTCGAGCCCGCGGTTCTCGGCAAGCTGCAGGCCAAGCTCAACCTGGCCTTCACACGCAATACGTTCGAACCCATGCTTGAGGCCTTTGAGGCCCTGCAAGCAGCCTTGAAGGCGGAGGCGGGAACACCATGAACAGGGTACGGCGCGCGACCATTCAAACCGAGTTGGGGACGGAGATCCAATGTGCGCAATGCAAGGAATTCTGGCCCGCTGATGGCGATTTCTTCTTTCTCTCGAAAGGAACACCCCATTCCTGGTGCAAGGCGTGCTACCAGGCCCATCCCACAATCGTCGCAAGGAAGCGGCGGTGGGTCGAGAAGCAACGCGCGGCCCGAGCCGAAGCGAATTAGGTTCAAGGAGCAATCCGATGAGTGAAACCATTCGGTGGGCTCTGGCCCTGACGTATCTGGGTAGCCTATTCGGTATGGCCGCCTTTTTGATCTACAAGCGCGCCCCGGGTTGGGGCTGGTTTCTGGCAGTTGTCTGTGTCGTAGTTTCGACGACAACCATCCAAATCGACTCGAAGCCGAGCGATGCCACTACGGCCGCCCGGCTTCAAGCCCAGGGCGCCAGGGGAAAATGATGGACGCAGCAACGAAGATGCGTATGACGTTCACCGAGAACATGCGGAAAGTCGCGCTAGGTGCCCAGGTGGCTCGCTTGATGCCCAATGCTAGGGTCTGGACGATCACCCAGCAGAAGAAGGTTGATTGTGGAGTGTGGCTCACACTTCAACATGGCCGACGGTCTTTCCGTGTGTATGTTCCAGTCTGCATCAGCGGTCCCGCGTTGCTGGATGCCGGCCTCAAGTCCGTAGCCTTGGCGCCAATCCAGCGTCCGTTATGCTGATCTCTGCTAGGCGCCGACGTGTCAGAGCTACTATCATGATTCTCGTCGCGCAGGGCGGGACCCTCCCCGCCGTTAACAGGAGAGCCGTCAAGATGTCAGCGGTTTCGTCGATCCTCACTCGGTTGACTGCCGAGCAACAGGAAAAGGTTGATCGCATGATCAATCTGCAGCCCCGGCTCACCATTACTCAAATGACCGATGCTTTGGTGGCGGAGGGCATTCCGATCAAGCGGTCGGCGCTGGGGCGATACGTCAAGTCTGTGCGAGATCCACTTCAGAAGACCGCCAGTGCCACCTCGCTCGCGGTCATCATCGACACAAGAACCGGTTCGTCCACAACCCTTCCGCTCGCCTTATCGCCCGATGCAGTGCTGGCAGTTTTACAGCGCTACGTCCATTCGGATATTTGAAAAGGCCTTACAAAAGGCGGACCAGAATGTCGCATGTTGGATCGGGATGTCCCACATTTATCTCGCCCAGACGTTCTGAATATCTCTCTTCTCTTCACCCTGACGATGGAGATCCACCACAGCAAGCACCACCAGACCTACGTCAACAACCTGAACGCCGCGCTGGAAGGCGCCGGCATCGCCACCGATGAACCGATCGACGCCCTGGTGGCGCGCATCGACCAGCTGCCCGAGGCCATCCGCGGCGCGGTGCGCAACAACGGCGGCGGCCACGCCAACCACAGCCTGTTCTGGTCGGTCATGTCGCCGCAGGGCGGCGGCGAGCCCGATGGCGCGCTGGCCCGCGCCATCGATGCCGAACTGGGCGGCCAAGCCGCCTTCCGCGAAGCCTTCACCAAGGCGGCGCTGACGCGCTTCGGCAGCGGCTGGGCCTGGCTCAGCGTGACGCCGGCCGGCAAGCTGGTGGTGGAAAGCAGCGCCAACCAGGACAGCCCGCTGATGCATGGCAATACCCCGATCCTGGGCCTGGACGTGTGGGAGCACGCCTACTATCTGAAGTACCAGAACCGCCGGCCGGAATACATCGGCGCCTTCTACAACGTGATCGATTGGTCCGAGGTGGCGCGCCGTTACGCCGCCGCCGTGGGCTGATCCCGGTTCGCGCGGGAGGCAGCGGTCCATGAACACCTTCAGCCGTCATCGCGTCCGGCCCGCGGCCACCAGCGTCAGCGTCTGGACGCTGGCGGTGCTGGTGGCCTGCCTGGGCCTGCACCAGGCCTGGGTCTATTTCGGCGCCCACGCGCCGCACGTGGCGGACGCGCTGCTGGGCGGCATGGTCGCGGCCGGCGCCACGGCTGCCGGCACCGTGCCGGTGCTGTTCGCGCGCACCATCCCGCAGAAGATGCAGGACAGCATGTTCGGCTTCGGCGCGGGCGTGATGCTGGCGGCCAGCGCCTTTTCGCTGGTGGCGCCGGGCATCGCGGCGGCCGAGGCCGGCGGCGCCGGCCCGTGGGGCGCGGGCCTGACGGTGGGCGCGGCGATCCTGCTGGGCGCGGCGGTGCTGCTGCTGATGGACCGGCTGCTGCCGCACGAGCATTTCATCAAGGGCCGCGAAGGCATCGAGGCGCACCGCCTGCGCCGCACCTGGCTGTTCGTCTTCGCCATCACGCTGCACAACCTGCCCGAGGGCCTGGCCATCGGCGTGGGCTACGCCGGCAACGATCCGGTGCGCGGCACGGCGCTGGCCACGGGCATCGCCATCCAGGACATTCCCGAAGGGCTGGTGGTGGCGGTGGCGTTGATCGCCGCCGGCTACAAGCGCGCCTTCGCGGTGGCGCTGGGCATGCTGTCAGGCCTGGTCGAGCCGGTCGGCGCGGTGCTGGGCGCGGCGGTGGTGGGCTGGTCGGCGGCGTTGCTGCCGTGGGGGCTGGGGTTCGCCGCCGGGGCCATGCTGTTCGTGATCAGCCACGAGATCATCCCCGAATCGCACCGCAAGGGGCACGAGGTCTACGCCACCTGCGGACTGATGCTGGGTTTCGTGCTGATGATGCTGCTGGACACCGCGCTGGGCTGAGCGGGCGTTGCGTGGGGGGGCGGCCCACGGCCGCGGATCTAGGCCGTGGATCAACAACGCAGCGGCGTTTCGCGGTATGCTTTCGGCGCTGTCACGCATGTTGCGGGAGAGAGCGGCCGCCCGCGGTCGCCGCCGAAGGCGCAATTCGCCCAGAATCGCTCAGGTATCCCATACCGCGCATGTTTGCCCTGTCCCGGTTTTTACCGCGCGGACGCGGCAAAGCAGCACTCTGGAGAGACCTGGCGCCGCTGCCCAAACAGGGACATAGCGCGCAGCCCAGGCGCCGAAGGTGCAAACCCGCCACGCGGGGCAACTCTCAGGCAAAAGGACAGAGGGGCGGAAAATTCAGCCGTTGCGCGGGCGTTTCCTGTCCGCCAGCGGCATTCCGTAACCCTGGCACCGCTGCCGCTCCGGAGTATCCGCGCATGTCCGCAACCCTCAAACGCACCCCGCTGGCCGACGAACACATCGCCTCCGGCGCCCGCATGGTCGATTTCGGCGGCTGGGACATGCCCCTGGCCTACGGCTCGCAACTGGAAGAGCACCACGCGGTGCGCCAGGACGCCGGCATGTTCGACGTCTCGCACATGCTCAACGCCGATATCGCCGGCCCCGACGCCTTCGCCTTCCTGCAGCGCCTGGTGGCCAACGACGTGGCCAAGCTGACCGTGCCCGGCAAGGCGCTCTACACCTGCATGCTGAACCCGCAGGGCGGCGTCATCGACGACCTGATCGTGTACTTCTTCGCCGCCGATGAATGGCGCGTGGTGGTCAATGCCGGCACCGCCGACAAGGACATGGCCTGGATGCAGCGCGTCAAGCAGGCCGGCAAGTTCGACGTCACCATCACGCCGCGCCGCGACCTGGCCATGATCGCCGTGCAGGGCCCCAATGCCCGCGCCAAGGTCTGGGCCGCGCGTCCGGCCTGGCAGGCCGCCAGCGAGCCGCTGACTCCGTTCGTGGCCGCCCGCGTCGGCGACGACACCCTGGTGGCGCGCACCGGCTACACCGGCGAAGACGGTTTCGAGATCGTGCTGCCCGCCACCGAGGCGGTGCAACTGTGGCGCGATCTGGCGGCCCAGGGCGTGCGCCCGGCCGGCCTGGGCGCGCGCGACACGCTGCGCCTGGAAGCCGGCATGAACCTGTACGGCCAGGACATGGACGAACTGACCCAGCCCGGCGAAGCCGCGCTGACCTGGACGGTGTCCCTGAAAAACCCCGAGCGCCGCTTCATCGGCCGCGACGCGCTGGAGCAGTTCGCCACGCCCGCCGCCTTCATCGGCCTGAAGCTGCAGGAACGCGGCGTGATGCGTGCCCACATGGCGGTGCGCACCAAAAACGGCGTGGGCGAGCTCACCAGCGGCACGATGTCGCCGACGCTGGGCGTCTCGATCGGCTTTGCCCGTCTGCCGCAAGGCGTGGTCGCGGGCGACACGGTCGAGGTCGACATCCGCGGCAAGTGGGTGCCCGCCCTGGTCTGCAAACTGCCGTTTGTCCGTAACGGCAAAGCCGTCGAACACTCGTAAACTCGAAGCTTCGCGCCGCTGGCCGGGCCCTCGGGGCAGGCCGCCGGCGCGAGGCGCGCAACACCATTTCCTTATCCGAATCCCCCAGGAGTCCCCATGAGTCTGCCCACCGATCGCAAGTACACCGAGTCCCATGAATGGGTCAAAGCCGAAGGCGACGTATTCGTCGTCGGCATCACCGATACCGCCCAGGACCAGCTGGGTGACCTGGTCTTCGTCGGCGACGTCAAGGTCGGCGCCAAGCTGAACGCGGGCGAGACCGCCGGCGTGGTCGAGTCGGTCAAGGCCGCCTCCGACATCTACGCGCCCGTGGCCGGCGAAATCGTCGCGTTCAACGACGAGCTGGAAAGCAACCCCAACCTGATCAACGAATCGGCCTTCACCGCCTGGATCTTCAAGATCAAGCCGGTCAACGCCGCCGATGCCGACAAGCTGCTGGACGCCGCCGGCTACGAAGCCGTCGCCAACGGCTAAGCCCGTCAGGGCGGGCGCGGCGCTGGCGCCGCCGCCCGTCCATGCATCACCGTCCGTCCTTCCGACGACACCGCCATCTCGAGATCCCCCCATGTCGCGCGCCCTAGACACCCACACCGACTTCATTCCCCGCCACATCGGCCCCTCCGACGCCGACCAGGCCGCCATGCTCGCCGCGATCGGCAGCCCCAGCCTGGACGCCCTGATCGAAGAAGTCGTGCCGCCCAAGATCCGCAGCCAGGCGCCGCTGGCGCTGCCGCCGTCGCGCAGCGAAGCCGACGTGCTGGCCGAACTGAAGCAGATCGCCGGCCGCAACAAGGTCTTCCGCAACTACATCGGCCAGGGGTACTACGGCACGCAGACGCCCAACGTGGTGTTGCGCAACATTCTCGAGAATCCCGCCTGGTACACGGCCTACACGCCCTACCAGCCCGAGATCTCGCAGGGCCGCCTGGAGGCCCTGCTGAACTACCAGACCATGGTCGCCGACCTGACCGGGCTGGACATCTCCAACGCCTCGCTGCTCGATGAAAGCACCGCCGCCGCCGAAGCCATGACGCTGGCGCGCCGCGGCGCCAAGTCGCAGAGCCCGGTGTTCTTCATCTCGCGCCACGTGCATCCGCAGACCATCGAAGTCGTGCGCACCCGCGCCGAGGGCCTGGACATCGAGATCGCCATCGGCGACGAGGCCGACGGCCTGCCGGAATGCTTCGGCGTGCTGCTGCAGTACCCGCACAGCACCGGCTCGGTGGCCGATTACCGCAAGCTGGCCGAGGCCGCCCACGCGCAAGGCGCGGTGGTGGCCGTGGCCACCGACCTGCTGGCGCTGGCCCTGCTGGCCGCGCCGGGCGAATGGGGCGCGGACATCGCCATCGGTTCGGCCCAGCGCTTCGGCGTGCCGTTCGGTTTCGGCGGCCCGCACGCCGGCTTCATGGCCTGCAAGGACGCCTTCAAGCGCAACATGGCCGGCCGCCTGGTCGGCGTGTCCAAGGACGCCCAGGGCAACCCGGCGATGCGCCTGGCGCTGCAGACGCGCGAACAGCACATCCGCCGCGAGAAGGCCACCTCGAACATCTGCACCGCGCAGGTGCTGCTGGCCGTGATGGCCGGCATGTACGCCGTCTGGCACGGCCCGGCCGGCATCCGCCGCATCGCCGAGCGCGTGCAGCGCTACACCGCCATCCTGCGCGCCGAACTCGGCAAGCTGGGCATCAAGGTCGCCAACGACACCTTCTTCGATACGCTGCTGCTGGAAACCGGCCCGGCCACCCCGGCCATCCTGACGGCCGCCGAGTGCGAGCACGTCAACCTGCGCCGCGTCGACGGCGCCCGCCTGGCCGTGTCGCTGGACGAGACCGTCACCGCCGCCGACCTGCAGGCGCTGGTGAACGTGTTCGCCGCCGGCCTGGAGCGCGATGACGTCGAACTGGACATCGACGCGCTCGACGCCGCCGCCGCCAGCGGCATCCCCGCCGCCGTGGCCCGCGAAAGCGCCATCCTCAAGCACCCGGTGTTCTCCAGCGTGCAATCGGAAACCGACATGCTGCGCTACCTGCGCAAGCTGGCCGACAAGGACCTGGCGCTGGACCGCACCATGATCCCGCTGGGCTCGTGCACCATGAAGCTGAACGCCACGGCCGAGATGATCCCCATCACCTGGCCCGAGTTCGCGCTGGTGCACCCGTTCGCGCCCGCCTCGCAGAGCAAGGGCTACGACGAGCTGATCACGCGCCTGTCGGCCGCGCTGTGCGAAATCACCGGCTACGACAACATCAGCCTGCAGCCCAACTCAGGCGCGCAGGGCGAATACGCCGGCCTGCTGGCGATCCGCGGCTACCACCAGGCCAACGGCCAGCACCAGCGCAACGTCTGCCTGATCCCGTCGTCGGCCCACGGCACCAACCCCGCGTCGGCGCAGCTGGCCGGCATGGAAGTGGTGGTGGTGGCGTCCGACGCCAACGGCAACGTCGACCTGGGCGACCTGCGCGCCAAGATCGAACAGGTCGGCGACAAGCTGGCCGCGCTGATGATCACCTACCCGTCCACGCATGGCGTGTTCGAGGAAGCCGTGACCGAGATCTGCGACCTGGTGCACCAGGCCGGCGGCCAGGTGTACCTGGACGGCGCCAACATGAACGCCATGGTCGGCGTGGCCAAGCCGGGCAAGTTCGGCTCGGACGTGTCGCACCTGAACCTGCACAAGACCTTCTGCATCCCGCACGGCGGCGGCGGCCCGGGCGTCGGTCCGGTCGCGGTGCGCGCGCACCTGGCGCCGTACCTGCCGGGCGTGGTGAACGAGCAGGGCAAGCTGCCGGGCGAAGCCAAGGTCGGCCCGGTCTCGGCCGCGCCCTTCGGCTCGGCCGGCATCCTGCCGATCCCGTTCGTGTACATCGCGCTGATGGGCGCCGACGGCCTGCGCCGCGCCACCGAAGTCGCGATCCTGAACGCCAACTACATCGCCACCCGCCTGCGCGGCCACTACCCGGTGCTGTACGCGGGCCGTAACGGCCGCGTGGCGCACGAGTGCATCCTGGACGTGCGTCCGCTGAAGGAAACCAGCGGCATCAGCGCCGAGGACATCGCCAAGCGCCTGATGGACTACGGCTTCCATGCCCCCACCATGAGCTTCCCGGTGGCCGGCACGCTGATGGTCGAGCCGACCGAATCCGAAGGCGTGGCCGAACTGGACCGCTTCATCGACGCGATGATCTCGATCCGCGAGGAAATCGCCCAGGTCGAGCGCGGCGAACGCGATCGCGAGGACAACGTCCTGAAGAACGCGCCGCACACCGCGCAGATGCTGCTGGCCGAGGAATGGCTGCACGACTACCCGCGCCAGCAGGCCGCCTATCCGGTGGCCTCGCTGCGCGACGCCAAGTACTGGCCGCCGGTGGCGCGCGTGGACAACGCCTATGGCGACCGCAACCTGGTGTGCGCCTGCCTGCCGATCGAAGCCTACGCCTGATGCCGCATGATGGTTCGCCCCGCGGGGCGAACCATCGGGGCCCGCCTGGCGACAGGCAAAAAAAACCCCCATCGCAAGATGGGGGTTTTGTTTTTGTGCGGCCGCCTTACTTCCTGGCCGGCGCCGCCGTGATGGCGGTGGCGAATTCCTCGGTGATGCTGAAGTAGGTGTTCAGCAGGATCTGCAGGTTCTTCTTGCCGATGCCGCCTTCGGCGTTCATGTCCATCTGCAGCACGGCCTGGTTCTTGTCGTCCAGGTAGGCGCGGGTCCAGCGGTATTCCTGGTTCCAGGCGTTGATGGCCTTGAGCGTGGCCGGCTTCTTGCTGGCGTAGGTCGCGGTGGCCACCAGGTCGTAGCACTTCTCGGAGAAGTCGTTGCACAGGAATTCCAGGCGCAGGTCGGTGGCGCCGGAATTGCTGGCGTCCAGGATCAGCACCGGGCCTTCGTCGCCGTCGGTCTTGCGGGTGGTGTAGCCCATGTCTTCCAGCATGTGGACGACCATGTCGACGTCGAATTCGTTCACCACGTCGGCGTTGCTGGTCGCGGCCATGTCGTTGTCCATGGCGGTGGCGCCAGCGGCCGGCTCGGCTTCCTCTTCATCGTCGTCCATCGCGCTGTTCATGCCGGTCGCGCCCAGCAGGCCCGAGAACAGTTCGTCGGCCGGGATCTTCTTGCCGTTCAGGTCGCCCATGCCGTCGGCGAAGTGGAACTTGCCGACGATGTTGTCGCCATCGTTCTTGCCGACATTGAACATCTCGGCCATGCCGGACATGCTGCGCACGTTGTCGGCGGCCTCGGCTTCGGCCTTGTCGGCCGCCATGCCGTCCTTCTTGATGGCGTACTGCACCATCAGGTCCTGCACCATCGGCTTGGAGATCACCAGGGTGGCGTCGATCTGCTTGATCGCCTTGACCACGATTTCCTGCGGCGTCAGGTCCTTGACGTTGGGCGGGTTGGCCAGATCGAGGGTGACGTTCAGCTTGCTTTCGCCCTTGGCGGTCTTCCAGCTGATCGGGTCGATGCTGAACGAGGGGTTGCCGGCCAGCAGCTTGCCGGCGTTGTCCAGCAGCACCTGGAACTGCTCGTCGTTCAGGCCTTCGTCGCGGGTGTCGGCCATGTACTGGCGCATCAGCTGGTTGTAGGTGTCCGACAGCTGCTTGACCGCGGCGCCGTCCAGCCTGGCCAGCTTGATGACGGCCTGGCCGTTGCCGAGGGCCACGTCGTTCACGTTCAGTTCACCGGTCTGGTAGGCGGCCTGGATGTTGATGTTCTTGTCGTCTTCGGAGAGCTTGACGGTGTAGCCGAAGTTGTCGAGCGCGACCTTGACGTCGACGTCCGGCTTGGTGACATCGATGCGCTTGATCTTGATGGCCGAGTCGCCGACCGACAGGCCGAACTTGCCCATGCGGCTGTCGACGTCCATGGACAGGCCCGTCATCTGCATCTTGATCGGGTCGCTGCTCTTGGAGCCGTCGACGGCGAGCGTGTCCGTCTTGGCGTTGGCGGTGATCGCCTGCAGGCCGCGGTCGAAGGTGCCGGTGATTTCCATGCCGCTGAAATCGACCGAATTGCCTTCATGCGTCACTTTCACCGGCGCGATGCGGGCGGTCGAGGCGGTGTTGCCGCCAAAGCTGACCACGGCATCGGTGATGAGGGGCGAGACGTCCTTGGTCAGCTCGAACACCGGCTTGACGTTGTCCGTCTTGGCCATTTCGGTGTGGACGAAGGCCAGCTTCGGGGCGATGGCGCCGCGCGCCAGCGCGCTCTTGGGGAACGGGCCGTGTTCGATGCGGGCGTCGAATTCCAGCATGCCGTCGGGCAGCTCGCTCAGGCTCTTGTCGCTCTTGACGAACGACACGCCGTAGCGCGCCTGGGTCGAGAACAGGCCGCGTTCGTACTTGATCTGGTCGATGCGCAGGCCGAACAAAGGCGTGATCTTGGCCAGCTTCTCGTTGGCCTCGGCCAGGCGGTGCTGCGCGCCTTCCTCGATGCGCTTGCCGGTGTACCACGTGGCACCCACCCAGCTTCCCGCTCCCACTATGACCACGGCTAAGGTGATCGCTACGCTCTTTTTCATGTTTTGCTTTGTCGTTGATTGTCGAGTCTTGTCCGTGCGGCGCGGCGCCGTTGGGCGGTGCGGGCAATTGGGACATATTCATCGGCCTGTCAGGACCCGCGGCGAGTATACCGAGGCGAGATGGCCTGTTGCAGTGCGCGCCGTTACCGAAGATTTCAAAATGAAAGCCGGCGCCCTCGGGCGCCGGCCATATTGTCGACAAAACCGGTTTTACAGCGGGTCGAGGGGGTAGATCGGTCGCCGTACGTGCTGGAAGTCGAGCTGACTGTAATCGGAGGTGGTGACGCCCACGCCGGAGCATTCGATGATCTCGGTGGCCATGGCGGAGAAGCCCGCGCGCCAGTGGACGCGGCTCTTGAGCACCACATAGCGTTTCTGCAGCGGGTCGATTCCGGCTGACAGCAGGCAATTGATGTCGAAGGGCTCCTGGTGGCGCGACACCACCACGATCTCGACCCGCCCGGTGTCGATCACCACGGTCAGGCCGGTGTCGTTGCGCACGCCGCGGTACATGGGGCCGCGGTTCAGGTACACGCCGTCGAACACCAGCTTGACCCGCCCGGTCACGGTCAGCGGCTCGCCGGCGCGCTGGATGGCCGGCATGTCGACCTTGCCGCCCAGCGGCAGGGTGATGGTGCTGCCGACGCCGGCCGTGGCGGCCTCGCGCGCCGCCTGCGGATCACAGATGGCGTAGAACACCACGTTGTCCAGTTCCTGGCGCAGCACTTCGGCCAGCACCGCGGTGGTGTCCATGGTGCCGCCGGAGCCGGTGTTGTCGAAGTGGTCCAGCAGCACCACCGGGCCTTGCTCGATGGCCTTGGCGCGGGCGATGGTGGGGGCCAGCGGTTCCGGATGGAACACCCACTTGGCGCGGTCGTTCCAGGCGCGCTCCAGCAGTTCGTCGCGGTATTGCTCGGCCTGCGCCAGGTTGGCGTCCGTACAGACCACCGCGCTCAGGCCGGCCTTGCGGATGTCGGCATGCGGGAAACCCACGAACACCGACGCCGCCAGCACGCCGTCGGCCTCCAGCTGGCGGCAGCGTTCCTGCAGCGATTTGTTGGGCTCGGCGTGGGTGCCCTGGCACATGACGTGCGGCAGCATGGGCTTGCCGGCCCAGGTCATGACCGGCTTGATCTCGCCCCGCAGCGTGCGCACGATGACGTTGGCGGCGCGCACGCCGGCCTCGCGGATGTCCACGTGCGGATAGGTGTGGAAGCCGCTGATGACGGTGGCGTTCTCGACGATGTCGGCATAGATGTTGGCGTGCATGTCGAGCGTCACGGCCACCGGGGTCTTGGGGTCGAGCTCGCGCAGGCGCCGCAGCAGGTCGCCCTCGGCGTCTTCCACGCCCTCGGCCACCATGGCGCCGTGCAGGTCCAGCAGGATGGCGTCGTAGCCGCCCTTGGCGACCTCGTCCAGCACCAGCTTGCACAGCAGTTCATGGGTCTCGGCGCTGGTCGGGCCGCTGGGCCAGGACTCGGCCGCCACCGGCACCACGATCTCGGCGCCGACCCGGCGCGCCACCTCGATGTAGCCGCCCAGGCCGCTGTCGGTGTTCTCGTAGGCCCGGATGGCGCGTTCGCCAGCCAGGATTTCAGGGTTGCCGCGGAAGAAACGCGCGAGCGGGGTGGGCACGGGCGAGAAGGTGTTCGTCTCGTGCTTGATCATTGCCAGAAGCCAACGCATGGAAATTCCTGTGGGTTGCCAAAGGGAAGGGGATCGGGCCTGCCAGCGAACGTCAGGCGGCCTGGGGCGGCCGCGGCCAGGGATGCTGGGCCGGGCGCATGCGCTCCCAGGCGCGGGCCACGCGCAGCACGCCGAGGTCATCGAAGCGCGCGCCGGCGATCTGCAGGCCGATCGGCAGGCCGGCCCGGGTGTAGCCGCAATTGACCGAGGCGGCCGGCTGCTCGCTCATGTTGTAGGGCAGCGTGTAGCCGATGTGGTGCATGGTCGTGGCGACCTCGTTGGTGGGCGCGGCCCACTCGGCGTTGTAGGCGACCACCGGCGCCACCGGCGACAGGACGTAGTCGAAGGGGGCGGTGGCGGCGACCGTCCTGGCGCGCACGTTGAGCGTTTCGTAGTAGCTGCGGAACACGGCTTCGCCGGACTGGCCGCCGCCGCTTTCGGCCCAGGTGCGGATGAACGGCAGGATCTTGGCGCGGCGTTCTTGCGGCAGGCCGCCCAGGTCGATGGCCGAACGGGTGCGCCAGAAGCGGTCGACGCCGTCCAGCATGTCGGGCGTCATCCACGGCTTGAGCGGCGTGACGATGGCGCCGGCGGCCTCGAACAGGCGGGCCGCGGCCTCGACCGCCGCGCGGATCTCGGGATCCAGCGGCAGGCCGCAGCCGGCGTCCAGCTGCAGGCCGATGCGCAGGCCGCGCACGTCCAGCTCCAGGTTGAGCCAGTCGAAGTCCTGGAACGGCAGGCTCATGTGGTCGCGCGCGTCGGGCTGCGACAGCACGCCCATCATCAGCGCGGCGTCGGCGATGTCGCGCGTCATGGGGCCGGCGCAGCGGCCCATGAAGGGCGGGTCGATGGGGATGCGGCCCAGGCTGGGCTTGAGCGTGGCGATGCCGCACCAGGCGGCCGGCAGGCGCACCGAGCCGCCGATGTCGGTGCCGATATGCAGCGGGCCGTAGCCCGCGGCGGCGGCCGCGCCGGCGCCGGCGCTGGAGCCGCCCGGGTTCTTGGTGAGGTCCCAGGGATTGCGCGTCAGCGCATGGAAGCTCGACAGCCCCGAGGACAGCATGCCGTAGTCGGGCATGGTGGTCTTGCCCAGCAACACCGCGCCGGCCTCGCGCATGCGCGCCGCCGGCGGCGCGTCGGCCGCGGCCGGCGTCAGGTCGGTGGCGGCCGTGCCCAGCGGCACCGGCACGCCGCGGGTGGCGATGTTCTCCTTGATGGTGGCGGGCACGCCGTCCAGCGAGTAGCCGCCGCAGGCCTGCGGCTCGCCCTTCATCCAGCGCGCCTCGGAGGCGCGTGCCTGGGCCAGCGCCTGGTCGGGGTCGAGCGCGTAGGTGGCGTGGATGTGCGGTTCCCAGCGGGCGATGTGATCGAGCACCGAACGGGTCGCCTCGACCGGCGAGAGGGTCTTGTTGCGATAGGCGGCCAGCAGTTCCTGGGCCGAGAGTTCATGCGGTTGCGACATGGCGGGTTCCAATGGAAGGTGGGGGGCCTGGAGGCCGCTACGCGGCGGGGGACGCGAGGCCGGCCGCCACGGGCCGGAAGTTGCGGAAGTCCCAGTCGCGTCCAGGCGCCGCGTCGATCAGGGCGCGGGTGTACTCGTGGCGGGGATCGGTCAGCACGGCCTGGGCGGCGCCGGTTTCGACGACCTTGCCGCGCTGCATGACCATGATGGTGTCGCAGATCTGCGCGGCCACGCGCAGGTCATGCGTGATGAACAGCACGCCCACGCCGGTGCGTTGGCGCACCTGCTCGAGCAGTTCCAGCACCTGCGCCTGCACCGACACGTCCAGCGCCGACACGGCCTCGTCGGCCACCAGGATCTCGGGGTCCATCACCAGCGCGCGGGCGATGCAGATGCGCTGGCGCTGGCCGCCGGAGAACTGGTGCGGATAGCGCCGCATGGCGTCGGGGCTGAGCCCGACCACCGACAGCGTCTCGCCGGCGCGCTGCTCGGCCTTGTCGCGGGGCACGCCGAAGTTGAGCAGGCCTTCGATGATCGATTCGCCCACGGTGCGGCGCGGGTTGAGCGAGCGGTACGGATCCTGGAACACGATCTGGATGCGGCGGCGCACCGGGCGCAGGGCCGCGCCGGACAGCGTGCTGAGGTCTTCGCCGCCCATCATCATGTGGCCGGCGGTGGGCTCGATCAGGCGCACGATGCAGCGCGCCACCGTCGATTTGCCCGAGCCGGATTCGCCCACGATGCCGAGGATCTCGCCCTTGCGCAGCGTCAGGTTGACATCGGCCGCGGCGATCACGTTCTGCGGCGCGCGGCGCGAGAGCAGCGCGCGCTTGCCGCCGTAGGTGCGGCCCAGGCCCTTGACGTGCAGCACCGGCTGGCCGGACGGCGCCTCGCGGTGCGAGGGCACCAGGCTGGGCACCGACGACACCAGCCGCCGCGTGTACGACTGCTTGGGCTCGGCCAGGATCTCGTGGCGCGTGCCGCTTTCGATCAGATCGCCGCGGTTCATCACCACGATGCGGTCGGCGATCTCGGCGACCACGCCGAAGTCGTGCGTGATGAACAGCACGGCGGTCTGGTGCTTGACCTGCAGTTCCTTGATGAGCAGCAGGATCTGCTTCTGCGTGGTGACGTCCAGCGCCGTGGTCGGCTCGTCGGCGATCAGCAGCTTGGGTTCGAGGATCAGCGCCATGGCGATCACGATGCGCTGGCGCTGGCCGCCCGAGAGCTGGTGCGGATAGGCATCGTAGATGCGTTCGACGTCGGGCAGATGCACCGAGCGGAACATCTCCAGCACCTTGGCGCGGCGCTCGGCGGCCGACATGCGGCGATGCAGCCGCAGCACTTCGTCGACCTGCTTGCCGACGGTGTGCACCGGGTTCAGCGCGGTCATGGGTTCCTGGAACACCATCGCCATGCGGGTGGCGCGCAGCTCGCGCAGGCGGCGCGGCGTGGCGCTGGCCACATCCTCGCCTTCGACCCGGATCGAGCCCGCGCTGATGCGCAGCACGCCGGGCGGCAGCAGGCCCATGACGGCCAGCGAGGTGACCGATTTGCCCGAGCCGGATTCGCCGACCACGCACACGGTCTCGCCGGCATGCACGTCCAGGCTCAGGTTGCGCACCACGCGGTTGCCGGCGCCGCCGACTTCCACCGACAAGTTGCGGATCGCCAGCACGGCGGACGAGGTATCGCCCGCGGGGGGAGTGGGAGAGTAGGTCATCGGCATCAGATCCTGCGCACCATTTTCGGATCGAGGGCGTCGCGCAGCGCGTCGCCCAGGATGTTCACGCTGAGCACGGTCAGCGACAGGAACAGCCCCGGGAACAGGATCAGGCCGGGCAGCATGCGGAAATACATGCGGCCCTCGGACATGATGTTGCCCCAGGAGGCGATCTCGGGCGGGATGCCCGCGCCCAGGAAGCTCAGGATGGCCTCGGTCAGCATGGCCGAGGCGAACACATAGGTGCCCTGCACCGTCAGCGGCGCGATCGTGCTGGGCACCATGTGGCGCCACAGCAGCAGCGGCAGCGGCGTGCCCAGCGCCAGCGCGGCCTCGACATAGGGCTCGCCGCGCACGGTCAGGATCTGGCCGCGCACCAGCCGCACCACCCGCGGGATCTCGGGAATGGTGATGGCCACCAGCACCGTGGTCAGGCTGGCGCCGGTCACCGACACCAACGCGATCGCCAGCAGGATGCCGGGGATCGCCATGATGGCGTCCATGGTGCGCATGATGATGCCGTCGAGCGAGCGGAACCAGCCGGCGATGACGCCGACCACCAGTCCGATGGCGACGCTGACGACCGCGGCCCCCAGGCCCGCGATCAGCGAGACGCGCGCGCCATAGGCCACGCGCGACCAGACGTCGCGGCCGAAGGCGTCGGTGCCGAACAGGTAGTCGGTGAACGGCTGCTTCAGGCGCGCGCCGGGATTGATGAACGTCGGATCGACCGTGCCCAGCAGCGGCGCGAACAGGGCGATGGCGACGATGATGAGCAGCACCACCAGGGCCAGCATGACCGGCCAGCTCCTGAGGCCCTGGCGGATCTGGCGCCAGGCGGTGACGTGGGGCGTGCCGCCGCCGGGAAGATCGGCGGCCGCTTGCGCGGCGGCGTCGGTGGGCGTTTGCATGGCGTGGCCTCAGTATCGGATACGGGGGTCGAACACCGTGTAGGCGCAATCGACAACCAGATTGATGAACACGTAGACGAAGGCGAAGAACAACGTCAGGCCCTGGATCACGGGGTAGTCGCGCGCCAGCACGGCTTCGACCACCAGCCGGCCCAGGCCGGGGATGTTGAACACCGATTCGGTCACCACCACGCCGCTGATCAGCAGCGCGATGCCCAGGCCCACCACCGTGGCGATGGGCACGGCGGCATTGCGCAGCGCGTGGCCCAGCAGCACGCCGGTCTCGGTCAGGCCCTTGGAGCGCGCGGTGCGGATGAAGTCCTCGCCCATCACCTCGATGACGCTGGTGCGCGTGATGCGCGCGATCAGGGCGATGTACACCGTGGACAGCGCCAGCGACGGCAGGATCAGCCGGTGCAGGAACAGCCAGAAGCCATTGGCCAGCGGCGTGTAGCCCTGCACGTTGAACCAGCCCAGCTTGATGGCGAAGGCCCAGATCAGCAGGTAGCCGGTGACGAACACCGGCACCGAGAAGCCCAGCACCGAGAAGCCCATCACCGCCCGATCCAGCAGCCGGCCCTGGCGCCAGGCCGCCAGCACGCCCAGCGGAATCGCCACGATCAGCGTGAAGACCAGCGTCAGCACCGCCAGGCTGAGCGAAGGCTCGAGGCGCTGGCCGATGAGCTGGGTCACGGGCACGCCGGACATCAGCGAGGTGCCGAGGTCGCCCTGCAGCAGCTTGCCGCCCCAGATGACGAATTGTTTGACGACCGGTTTATCCAGGCCCATCGTCTGGCGTATCTGTTCGATACGCTCGGGCGTGGCGCCATCGCCCGCCATGATGATGGCCGGATCCCCCGGGCTCAGACGCAATATCGCGAAGACCACCACCGCGACCATCACCAGAACGGGGATGGTCGCGAGGAGCCGGCGTGAGACGAATGCCAGCATGTATTTCCCCCTGAACTACCTGCCCATCAAGGGGCTTTCTTGACGTTCCAGAACGCGAACACCGGCGCGTGCACCAGGCCCGAGAGCTTGGTCGTGTAGACGGTGGGCACGGACATCTGGCCCAGCGGCACGTACAGGCCTTCGTCGATGCCGATGCGCTGCAGCTCGTCGGCGATCTTCTTCTGCTCGGCCGGATCGGAGGTCAGCGCGAACTTGGTGCGCAGTTCCTCGACTTGCGGGAAGTCGGGCCAGCCGAACCAGGCGTTGTCGCCGTTGGCCGCGGCCGGGGCCGAGCGCACCGGGTCCATCACGTCGGTGGCGTACCAGTTGGTGTTGTGGATGTTCCAGCCGCCTTCGGCCGGCGCCGCCTTCGAGGCGCGGCGGGTGGCCACGCTCTGCCAGTCCATCGCCGCCAGGTTGACGTTGAAGCCGGCCTTGCGCAGGGCCTGGGCCATCACCACCGGCTGCGCCGACAGCGTGCCGACGTCGGTGGCGTGCATCACCAGGATCGGGGTGTTGTCATAGCCGGCTTCCTTCAGCAGGGCCTTGGCCTTCTCGATGTTCGAGGGCACCACCACGTCCTTGCCGATGTCCGATTCCAGCGGCGTGCCGCAGCCCCACAGCGAGGCGCAGGTCTTCCAGTACTTGGGATTGCCGACCAGCGCCTTCATCACGTCTTCCTGGCCGATGGCGTACATCGCGGCCTGGCGGATCTTCTTGTTGTTGAAGGGCGGGTACTTGAAGTTGAAGCGGTACATCGTGAAGTAGCCGACCGGGCTGAGCGACTCTTCCTTCAGGTCCTTGTTGCCCTCGACCATCGGCAGCAGGTCGTAGGGGAATTGCTCGACGAAGTCGATCTCGCCGCCCAGCAGCGCGTTGGCGGTGGTCAGGGCGTCGGGCATCACGTCCCATTCGACCTTGTCCACGTTCACCACCTTGCCGCCGGCCAGGCCGCTGGCGGGCTCTTTGCGCGGCACGTAGTCGGCGTTCTTGGCGTAGACGGTCTTCACGCCCGGCTTGAACTCGATGACCTTGAACGGACCCGAACCGGTCATGTCGGTGATCGGCTGGCCGATGGGCAGGTCGGCGATGCGCTTGGGCATCATGAACGGCGCGGTGCCGGTCGGCTTGGACAGGGCGCGCAGCGCCAGGTCCGTGGGTTCCTTCATGACGATGCGGAAGCTGTTGTCGTCGATGACCTCGATCTTGTCGGTGAATTTCAGCAGCGTGCGGCCCATGCCGTCGCCCGCGGCCCAGCGCTTGATCGACGCGACGCAGTCCTCGGCCGTGACGGGCTTGCCGTCATGCCATTTCTGGCCCGGGCGCAGCGTCATGGTGTAGGTCTTGCCGTCGGCCGAGACCTCCCACTTGTCCAGCATCTGCGGCTGGATCTTGTTGTCGGCGTCGGTGGCCAGCAAGGTGTCGTAGATCATGTAGCCGTGCCACGTCGTGATGTACGCGGTGGTGGCGTGCGGATCGGTCAGGCGCAGCGGCGAGTGCATCACCGCCTTGATGACGGTGTCGGCGTAGGCGCCATGGGCCATCAGCAGGGTGGCGCCGGCGAACGCGGCCGCGCGGACGAACTTGAGCATGAAATTCCCCTTTTATGCGTAGTGAGCGGCGCGGATTGCCGCTACGTCGTTGACGCGCCGCGCCTTGGCGCGGCGTGCGAGGGTCAATCGGTTGCGGCGCCGGCAAAGACCGGGCCGCAAGGCGCCATTCTGATGCCCGGACGCAACCGTGTCCATGGTTGTTTTGCCGCATCCATCAGCATCGAGCCGGGCGCGGCGCAAACCAGGATCGTGTGCGCGATCGGCGTGAAATCCGCGCGGAAATGCGCCGAGCTTTTCACCGCCAGAATGGCCGCGCGGCGCGGCTCGACGCCGGCGAAGCGGAACATCTCCTGGTCGGCCATCTGCACCTTGTTGGACGCCACCACGATGCGCACGCCGCCGATGCGCAGACAGGCGCTGGGACCCAGGTCCATATGGAAGCCGCGGTAGAACGCGCCATGCGTATCGAAGCGCCCATCCGAAGTTTTCTCCACGATGAACTCCGCGTCCAGCGGTTCGTCGTCGGGAATACCCGAATGTCCACCTAGTGCAATGCGGACCGTTTTACCAACGCCTGCGCGATGCGCGGCCAGCGCCGCTTCCGGATCGACGATCAGTCCGATGGCGGCGTCGCGCACCTGGTGGCGGATCAAAGCCCGCAGCAGGCCGGTGGTGTCCGAACTGCCGCCCGCGCCGGGGTTGTCCTGCGCGTCGGCGATGACGACCGGGGCATTGGCCTCGCGCGCCAGGCGCAAGGCGGTGGTGACGGCGTCATCCGGTGTGTGGAGCGTGCCGCCGAAGTCGCGTTCGGCATCGAGCACCGCGCGCGCCAGCGTGTCGGCGGCCGCATCGGCCTCGGCCTGGGTGGCGCCATAGGCCCACACCGCAGGCAGGCAATCGGGGAAATCCGCCGCCGGAAAACCGGTGGCCAGCGACACGCTCTGGGCGCCGCGCGCCTCGATCTCGCCCACCATCCGGTACAGGCTGCGCGCCGGTTCGATGTCGGTCGATTGCCAGCACAGCGGAATCAGGTAGGGCAGCTGCCGCAGCGCCACGCAGGGCCGCGGCGCGCCGGCCAGGCGCCGCGCCAGCAGCGCGGCGGCGCGCTGGCCGGTCTCGGCCATGTCGATATGCGGATAGGTGCGATAGCAGACCAGCGCATCGGCGTAGCGCACCATCGCCGGTGTCATGTTGGCGTGCAGGTCGAGGCTGGCCACCACCGGCACGTCGGCGCCGACCAGCGCGCGCACGCGCTTGAGCAGTTCGCCCTCGCCGTCGTCCAGGTGCTCGGTGACCATGGCGCCGTGCAGGTCGAGGTACACGCCGTCCAGCGGCATGGCCGCCTTCAGGCCCTGCAGGATCAGCGCGCTGATGCGTTCGAACGCATCCTCGGTGACCGGGCCGGACGGGCTGGCCGCGGCCCACGTGGCCGGCAGCAGCGTGTGCTGCCGCATGGCCTCGATAAAGCCGGCCACGGGAATGTTAGCCCCCGCCACGGCCTGGAACATCGCCGGGCCGCTGACCAGTCTTGGCCAGCCGCCGCCCTTGTCGGCGAAGTCTTCCCAGGCCGCGCGCGAAGGCGCGAAGGTATTGGTTTCATGCTGAAAGCCGCCGATCCCGATGCGCATCAGGATTCCCCTTGTTGTGTGTCTTTCGGCAAAACCCCGGCCGCTTTGCGGCTCGGGGCGGTGAGAGCGTCTACATGATTACTTGGCCACCGGCATGGTGAATTCCGCGCCCTTGGCGATGCTGTCCGGCCAGCGCTGCATCACGCTCTTGTAGCGCGAGTAGAAGCGGATGCCTTCCTCGCCGTAGGCGTGGTGATCGCCGAACAGCGAGCGCTTCCAGCCGCCGAACGAGTGCCAGGCCATCGGCACCGGAATCGGCACGTTGATGCCGACCATGCCCACCTTGATCTGGCGGGCGAAGGCGCGCGCCACGCCGCCGTCGGACGTGAAGCAGGCCACGCCGTTGCCGAATTCATGGGCGTTGATCAGTTCGACCGCGGCGGCGAAGTCGGGCACGCGCACCACGCACAGCACCGGTCCGAAGATCTCTTCGCGGTAGATGTTCATCGTGGGCTTGACCTTGTCGAACAGCGTGCCGCCCAGGAAGAAGCCCTTTTCCGCGCCCGGCACCTTCAGGCCGCGGCCGTCGACCACCATCTCGGCGCCGGCGGCGACGCCGTCCTCGATGTAGCCAATGACCTTGTTGCGGTGCTGCGCGGTGACCAGCGGGCCCATTTCGGCATCGCCCTGCATGCCGTCCTTGACCACCAGCGCCTTGACGCGCGGGACCAGGCGTTCGATCACCTTGTCGGCCACATCGCCCACCGCCACGGCCACCGAGATCGCCATGCAGCGCTCGCCGGCCGAGCCGTAGGCCGCGCCCATCAGCGCGTCGGTGACCTGGTCGAGGTCGGCGTCGGGCATCACCACCAGGTGGTTCTTGGCGCCGCCCAGGGCCTGCACGCGCTTGCCGCGGCGCGTGCCTTCGGCGTAGATGTATTCGGCGATCGGGGTCGAGCCGACGAAGGACAGGGCCTCGACGTCGGGGTGCGCGATCAGCGCGTCCACGGCCTGCTTGTCGCCGTGCACCACGTTGAACACGCCCGGCGGCAGGCCGGCTTCGGTCAGCAGCTCGGCCAGGCGCAGCGAGGCCGAGGGATCGCGCTCGGACGGCTTGAGCACGAAGGTGTTGCCGCAGGCGATGGCCACCGGGAACATCCAGCACGGCACCATCATCGGGAAGTTGAACGGCGTGATGCCGGCCACCACGCCCAGGGCCTGGCGCATGCTCCAGTTGTCGATGCCGCCGCCGATCTGGTCGGAATACTGGCCCTTGAACAGATGCGGAATGCCGCAGGCGAATTCGACGATCTCGATGCCGCGCATCACTTCGCCCTTGGCGTCCGAGAACACCTTGCCGTGCTCGCGCGTGATCAGCTCGGCCAGTTCGTCCTGGTGCTTGTCCAGCAGCGCCTTGAAGTTGAACAGCACGCGGGCGCGCTTGAGCGCGGGCGTTTCGGACCAGGCCGGAAAGGCGGCCTTGGCCGAGGCCACGGCCAGCGCCACCTCATCGGTGGAGGCCAGCGGCACGGACGTGATGATCTCGCCCGTGGCCGGATTGAAACCGTCGGCGTAACGGTTGCTGCGGCCATCGTAGGGCTGGCCGTTGATGTAGTGGGAGAGGTTCTTCTTCATGGGAAAGCTCGGAGCGGGGTTCTTTGAAAATGCCGGAGGGCGGCCCGGGGCCGCCCGCCATTGCGTGCGATGCGCGGCGCCTGCGCCGCGCGGGAGTTACGCGACTTCCTTGAGCACCTTGCCGATCTGCTCGAAGATCTGGCCGATCTGGGCCTCGTCGATGATCAGCGGGGGCGAGACGGCGATGATGTCGCCGGTGTAGCGCACCATCAGGCCGCTGTCGAAGCACTTCTGGAACACTTCGGCGGCGCGCGCGCCCGGCGCGCCGGCGCGCGGCGCCAGCTCGACGCCGGCCACCAGGCCCAGGTTGCGCACGTCGATCACGTGCGGCGCGCCCTTCAGGCTGTGGGCCGCCTGCTCGAAGGCGCCGGACAGCTTGCGGGCGCGGCCGAACAGGTCTTCGCGGCGGTAGATGTCCAGCGTCGCCAGGATGGCGGCGGCCGCCAGCGGGTGGGCCGAATAGGTGTAGCCATGGAAGAATTCGATGCCGCCGGCCGGGCCGTTGACGATGGCGTCATGCACTTCGCGGCGCACCGCGACCGCGCCCGCGGGCACGGCGGCGTTGCTGACGCCCTTGGCCATCGCGATCAGGTCCGGCGTCACGCCGAAGAATTCCGACGCGGTGGCCGCGCCGAGGCGGCCGTAGGCGGTGATGACTTCGTCGAAGATCAGCAGGATGCCGTGCTTGGAGGTGATCTCGCGCAGCTTTTCCAGGTAGCCCTTGGGCGGAATCAGCACGCCGGTCGAGCCGGCCATCGGTTCGACGATCACCGCCGCGATGGTCGAGGCGTCGTGCAGCGCGACGATGCGTTCGAGTTCATCGGCCAGTTGCGCGCCCCAGGCCGGCTGGCCCTTGGAATAGGCGTTCTGCTCCAGGTTGTGGGTGTGGGGCAGGTGGTCGACGGCGGGCAGCAGCGCGCCGGAGAAGGTCTTGCGGTTGGTCGAGATGCCGCCGACCGAGATGCCGCCGAAGCCCACGCCGTGGTAGCCGCGCTCGCGGCCGATCAGGCGGGTGCGTTGGCCTTCGCCGCGGGCGCGGTGGTAGGCCAGGGCGATCTTCAGGGCGGTGTCGACCGACTCCGAACCCGAGTTGGTGAAGAACACGCGGTCCAGGCCCTGCGGCATGAAGCTGGCGACCGCGGTGGCGGCCTCGAAGGCCAGCGGATGGCCGAGCTGGAAGCCGGGGGCGTAGTCCATGATGCCGGCCTGGCGCGAGATCGCCTCGACGATCTCCTGGCGGCCGTGGCCGGCGTTCACGCACCACAGGCCGGCGGTGCCGTCCAGCACCTGGCGGCCGTCGGCCGAGGTGTAGTACATGCCCTTGGCCGACGCCAGCATGCGGGGATGCGCCTTGAACTGCTTGTTGGCGGTGAAGGGCATCCAGAGATGGGACAGGTCGGGCAACTCGGCGGGGGCGTTCATGGCGGCTCCAGGGGTAGGACAGACGCCGGAGCCCTGCGCGCGTGTCGGGCGGGCGGCCGGCGGGATGCGATTGATTCTGGTACGTCCGGCGAGGAATGAAAATATACAATCCGCGCAAACCGGGCTAACTGTATAGTTGCAAGCATGACAACTGTACAGTTAGCGTAGCGCCGTGATCGACTTCAAGCCCGTGCGTGCCCGCGGCCAGGCGCCGACCCTGGTGGACCAGGTGGTGGCGGCCGTGTTGCGCGCCATCGAGGCGCAGGAGCTGCGTCCGGGTATGTCCCTACCCTCGGTGCGCGACTTCGCGCGCCAGCACCAGGTCAGCACCTTTACCGTGGCCAGCGCCTACAGCCGCCTGGTATCGCTGGGCTGGCTGGCCGCGCGCCCGGGCGCCGGCTACCGCGTGGCCTCGCCCGACGCGCCGCCGCGCCGGGGCGAGCCGCAGTCCTGGGAGCCGCCGCGGCTGAACGCCGCCTGGCTGCTGTCGGACATCTTCGCGGACCACTCCATCCCCATCAAGTCGGGCTGCGGCTGGCTGCCGGGCGAATGGCTCAATGAAGAAGGGCTGCACATGGCGCTGCGCCACATGGGCCGGGTGCCGGCCATGCGCATCGCCAACTACGGCCATCCCTATGGTTACGCGCCGCTGCGCGAGACCATCGCCGCCACGCTCAGCGCCCAGGGCATGGAAGTGGAGGTGTCGCAGGTGCTGCTGACCCAGGGCGTGACGCACGGGCTCGACATGGTGATCCGCACGCTGCTGCGTCCGGGCGATACCGTGCTGGTCGAGCAGCCGGCCTACGCCAACCTGCTGCAGATGCTGCGCCTGGCCGGGCTGCGGGTGGTGCCGGTGGCGCGCACGCTGGACGGGCTGGATTGCGAGGCGCTGGAGCAGGCCGCGTCGCAGCACCGGCCGCGCGCGCTGTTCGTCAACACCGCCCTGCAGAACCCGTCGGGCGCCAGCATCAGCATGGCCAACGCCTTCCGTATCCTGCAACTGGCCGAGCGCCACGGGCTGTGGGTGGTCGAGGACGACATCTCGCGCGAACTGGCGCCCGGCGTCACGCCGATGCTGGCGGCGCTCGATGGCGGCCGCCGGGTGGTCTACCTGGGCGGCTATTCCAAGGTCATCAGTCCCTCGGTGCGGGTGGGCTACGTGGTGGCGCACCGCGACCTGGCGCGCGACATCGCCCGCACCAAGATGGCGGTGGGCCTGACCTCGCCGGAGATCATGGAGCGCATCGTGCACCAGGTCATCCGCGAAGGCCGCTATCGGGCGCACATCGAACGCACCCGCGAACGGCTGGCCCAGGCCCACGCGACGGTGGCGGGGCTGATGGCGCAGCATGGGTTCGAGATCTATGCGCGGCCGCAGGCGGGCCTGTTCCTTTGGGCCAAGGTGGCCGGCCAGTGGCGCGCGCGCGGCGCCAACGGCCTGGCCGGGCTGGCGCTGAAGGATGGCATCTGGCTGGCGCCGGGGTCGTACTTCGAGGCCGACGAGGCCGATACGCCGTGGGTGCGTTTCAACGTGGCGTATTCGGAAGCCCCGGCGTTGTGGCGCTTCATGCGCAACGAGGGCGCGGCGTAGTCGTTCCGGCGGGACGTCCCGGCGCGGCCGGGAGCGGCGGCAACCCGGCCGCCGTCATCGCCAGGGTGGGGTTCAGGCGCGTTCGTACGTCACGAAGTCGTAGCGGTAGCCGTTTTCCTCGGGCTGCGCCTCGCGCGCGGTTTCGCGCCACTGGAAGCCGGGCAGCAGCGGGAAGAAGGCGTCGCCCTCGACTTCGGCATGGACTTCGGTGGCCAGGATGCGGCTGGCCAGCGCCAGGGCCTGCGTGTAGATCTGCGCGCCGCCGATGACGAAGGCTTCGGCGCTGTCGCCGCAGGCGGCGATGGCGGCCTCCAGCGTCGGCACCACGGTGGCGCCCGCGGCCTCGAAGGCGGGGTTGCGGCTGATGACGATATTGGCGCGGCCGGGCAGGGGGCGGCCCAGCGAGTCCCAGGTCTTGCGGCCCATGACGATGGGATGGCCCAGGGTGCTGCGCTTGAAGTGCGCCAGGTCGCCCGGCAGTTTCCAGGGCAGGGCGTTGTCGCGGCCGATGGCGCGGTTGGTGGAATAGGCGACGATCAGGGTCAGGCGGGCGGACATGCGGGCGGGGCGCTCAGGCAAGGGGGGCCGGCATGGCCGGCGGAAAGACCCCAAGCGTAGCAAATCTGGCCGGCGCCGTTTCAGCTGGAGGCGTGTTCCAGGAATTCGTCGGCCGGCATCGGCTTGCCCAGCAGGAAGCCCTGCAGCGAATCGCAGCCCAGGCCGGTCAGGAATTTCTGCTGCGCGGTGGTTTCCACGCCCTCGGCCACGATGCGCAGGTTCAACTGCTGCGCCAGCGCGACGATCGCCGAGATGATGGCGGCGTCCTCGTTGTCGTTGTCCAGCTGGTTGACGAAGCCGCGGTCGATCTTCAGCTCGGTCGCGGGCAGGCGCTTCAGGTACAGCAGGCTGGAGTAGCCGGTGCCGAAATCGTCGATCGAGATGGTCACCCCCAGTCCCGACAGGCGCTTGAGCACCGTCAGGCTGGCCTCGGCGTCGCGCATCGCGGTCGATTCGGTCACTTCCAGCGTCAGGCAGGCGGGCGGCACGTCGTGGCGCGCCAGCGCGCTGCGCACGGTCTCGACCAGGCCGGAATGGGCGAACTGCAGCGCCGAGATGTTGACGGCGATGGTCCAGTGACCCTGTCCGGCGTTGATCCACTCGCGCATCTGGCGGCAGGCTTCGTTGATGACCCATTCGCCGATCGACAGGATCAGTCCGGTCTTTTCCGCCGTGGGAATGAACTGGTCGGGGCCTACCAGGCCGCGGGTCGGGTGGTTCCAGCGCAGCAGCGCCTCGGCGCCCATGATGGGGCCGGCGGGCGCTTCGTACTTGGGCTGGTAGTGCAGCACGAACTGGTCGCGCTCCTGCGCCAGGCGCAGGTCGTGCAGCAACTCGATCTGCTCGTGCGCGTCGGCGTTCATCGACGGCTCGAAGAAGCTGTAGCCGGTGCCGCCCAGGCGCTTGGCGTGGTACATCGCGGCGTCGGCGTTGGTCAGCAGGGCGTGGGTGTCCTCGCCGTCGTTGGGGTAGATGGCGATGCCGACGCTGGAGGTCACCAGCACTTCGTGGCCGTACACCATGACGGGGCGGGCGATCGCCTCGATCAGGCGGTCCGCCACGTTGGCGGCGTCGGTCGGTTCCACCACTTCGCTGAGCACGATGAATTCGTCGCCGCCGAGCCGCGCCACGGTGTCGTGGGTGCGCAGCGTCTGGCGGATGCGCTGGGCCAGGTCGATCAGCAGGGCGTCGCCGGTATGGTGGCCGTAGGCGTCGTTGACCGCCTTGAAACCGTCCAGGTCGAAGAACAGCACCGCGAAATAGCCCTTGCGGCGGCTGGCGCTCTCGATCGCCTGCTCCAGCCGGTCTTCCAGCAGGATGCGGTTGGGCAGCTTGGTCAGGGTGTCATGCAGCGCCAGCTGCACCAGTTCCTCGTTGGCCTCGGCCAGCGACGAGGCCAACGCCGAGGTGCGGGCTTCCAGGCGGTTGTCCAGCACCGCCACCACCAACGCGATGGCCAGCACGCTCAGGGTCACGGCGGTGACGGCGATCGCCAGCCAGCCGGCCGAGATGCCGGTGTTCGCCGCCATGCAGATGCTGTCGGCGGGGAAGCCGGCGGCCTTCATGCCCGTGTAGTGCATGCCGACGATCGCCAGCCCCATCACCACGGCCGCCAGCGGCCGCGACAGCGCCACCCGCGGGCCGTCGTGGCGCAGGCGGTAGGTGATCCAGAGGGCGGCGCCCGAGGCCGCCACCGCGATGGCGATGGACAGCGTGAACCAGGTCGGGTCATAGATGATGCCCGGCATCATCCGCATGGCGGCCATGCCGATATAGTGCATGGCGGCGATGCCCGCGCCCATCAGCAGGGCGCCCACGATCAGCCGGCGCCAGGGCAGGTCGTCCTTGCAGACGATCCACAGCGCGAAGGCGGAGCAGCCGATGGCGATGGCCAGCGACAGCAGCGTCAGCGGCAGGTCGTAGCCCATCGGGATGGGCAGGTTGAACGCCAGCATGCCGACGAAGTGCATGGACCAGATGCCGATGCCCATGGCGAGCGCGCCGCCGGCCAGCCAGTAACGCGCCGCCGGCAGTCCGTTCGCCGCCCTGACGCGGTTGGCCATACCCAGCGCCGTGTATGACGCCAGGATGGCGACCCCTAGGGATACGAGGACGAGCGAAGGGTTATATGTTCCAACGAGCATTTTTGGGGTCCTGTCCTGAGCGCATACAGCCGCCGCGCCGGCCTCAATTCAAATCAATTAGTAGTCAACAGTTGCAAACGAGCCGCAAGAGGATCCTGCTGTCGACGCTGGCGATTTACGTACTCACTAGTCTGGATGGGGGGTGCGGCGCTGCACTGCAGGCGGTCGGCGAGGTCGGGCGGCTTGCCCGGCTACGCGGCGAGTGGCAGGCACGGCGCGACATGGGCCGTTCAGAAACCAAGGCGCGCAGGGCTTGATGGCCGCGCGTCCGAGGCTAAGGGATGGGTTATACCGAAAACGCGCCTCCAGAAGCTCACCAATCTTCACCTGCGCGAGAGGGGCGCTCCCGGCGCCTGGGCGGCCGGCCCGTGGCCGGTGTGCAATGCCGCTCGCCGGCCTCAGACCGCCATGGGCGCCGTCAGCGGGGCGTGGTGAGTGTAGCCCTCCAGCGAGAAATCGCCCGGCTCGACCTTTTCCAGCCATTCCGGCTCGTAGCGGCCGGTCTGGGCGAAATCGGGAATGCGGTCGGACAGCACCAGCCGCGGCGCCGCGTGCGGCGTGCGGGTCAGCTGCTCGCGCAGCATCGGCAGGTGATTCTCGTAGATATGCGCGTCGCCGATGAAGTAGGTGAACCAGCGCGGCGTGTAACCGGTCAGCCGGCCCACCAGGTGCAGCAGCGCCGCGCCCTCGGTCAGGTTGAACGGCGTGCCCAGCCCGACATCGTTGGACCGGATGTACAGGCACAGCGAGATCTCGCGGGTGGTCGCGTTCGGCAGGAACTGATAGAGCAGGTGGCAGGGCGGCAGCGCCATTTCCTCGATCTGCGCCCAGTTCCAGCCGTGGAACAGGATGCGGCGGTCGCCCGGACGCTCGTGGATGGTATCCAGGCACTGGCGCAACTGGTCGACCGCTTTATAGAGCAGCACCTTGGACACGCCGCCGTCCTGCAGATCGGCCACCTTGGTGTAGCCGCGCGCCAGGGCGTCATCGACCTGGCCGGCGCGGTCGGCGTCCAGCACCTTGTACGCCGGCCATTGGCGCCACTGCACGCCGTAGACCGGGCCCAGGTCGTCCGGGCCCTCGCGGTAGGGGTTGGCCAGCCACTGGGCGTTCTCGTTGGCGTTCTGGTCCCAGACCTTGCAACCCAGTTCGCGGAATTCTGCCGCGCTGCGCACGCCGCGCAGGAAGCCGACCATCTCGCCGATGGCCGACTTGAAGGCCAGCTTCTTGGTGGTCACGGCCGGAAAGCCCTGCTGCAGGTCGAAGCGCAGCGAGGCGCCCGGCATGCTCAGCGTGCGTATTCCCGTCCGATTTTCCTGCCACGCGCCGGTGTCCAGGATGGATTGAACGAGGTCCAGGTATTGTTTCATGGGTACAGAATCTGAAAAGGCTGAGGTGGCGTGGGCGGCGGGCCGCGTCAGGCCGCCGCGGGGGCTTCCTGGGTGTCGACGATATCCACCGAGAAGGTCAGTTCGGCGGTCTTTTCGAGCATGGCGGACGCCGAGCAGTATTTCTCGTGCGACAGCTGCACCGCGCGCTCGACCGCGGCGCGCGGCAGGTTGCGGCCGGTGACGGTGAAGGCGAAGTGGATGCGCGTGAACACCTTGGGGTCGACATCGGCGCGGTCGGCCTGCAGCTTGACGCTGCAGCCGGTCACGGCGTGGCGGCCGCGCTTGAGGATCAGCACGACGTCATAGGCGGTGCAGCCGCCGGTGCCGGCCAGCAGCATTTCCATGGGGCGGGGCGCCAGGTTGTGGCCGCCGCCGTCCACCGCGCCGTCCATCACGGCCACGTGGCCGCTGCCGGTGCTGGCGGTGAAGAGCATGCCGTTGGGGCCGCCCCAGTCGATCGTGCATTCCATTTGTCAGGTCCTTGTGCTTGAGCGCAGTCAATGGCTGATGATACCCGTTGCGTACAATTCCGCTTGAGAGCCCCGCCCCGCATCAGGGGTGTGCGGCCAATCCAGGAGCCGTCCATGTCCCCCACCTTGTCCCAATCCGGTCCCGCCGCCTTCCTGCGCCGCTCGAATCCGCTGGATGCGCTGTTGGCGGAAGCCGACCGCGCGCTGCGCGTGCTGTCCGGCAGCGCCAGCGCCGGCCGGCCCAATCCGGCCACGGCCGAAGAGGCGCCGGACACCTTGTCGGCGCAGGAAAAGCGCCACGCGGCCGGGCTGATGCGGGTCAACCACGTGGGCGAAGTCTGCGCCCAGGCGCTGTACCGCGGGCAGGCCGCGGTGTGCCGCGAACCCGGCCCGCGCGCCCTGTTGCTCGAGGCCGCCGGCGAGGAAGTCGACCATCTGGTGTGGTGCAACCAGCGCCTGACCGAGCTGGGCAGCCGCCCCAGCCTGCTCAACCCGGTCTGGTATGCGGGCTCGTTCGCGCTGGGCCTGCTGGCCGGCTATGCGGGCGCGCCGCGCAACCTGGGCTTCATGGCCGAAACCGAAAAACAGGTCGAGGCGCACCTGGAAGGGCATCTGCGCACCCTGCCCGAGCAGGATGCCCGCTCGCGCCAGATCGTGCAGAAGATGAAGGAAGACGAGGCCCAGCACCGCGCCAGCGCCGAAGCCGCGGGCGGCGTGCCGCTGCCCGGTCCGGTCAAGGCCGCCATGCGGGCGATGTCCAAGGTCATGACGACGACCGCCTACCGCATCTGAGGCGGCCGGCCTGCGGGCATGCCTGCCCGTGGGGCATGAAAATGTTGCAATGCGCAAAAATTGCAGCATATTGGTGCCGCATGCACCTTTCCGGTGCAAGGAATAGGGCGGGAATACCCGGAATCAGCTAGGGTAAGTCCGCAAGGGGTTTACCCCTTCGGCAATAACCCTCCGTTTTCGAAGGTCATTGCTGCATGCGGCTTTCCGGGCGACGGCCAAGCGAATTGCGGCAAAAATGCAACGCGGAATGGTGCGGTGCGTTGGGCTAAAAAAAAATCTTGCATCGCACAAAAAAACCCGATACTATGCATCTCATCGGATGTTGAAACGCAGTCGGCGCGGTTCAAAAGCAAAGTCCAAGCAGGACAAGCAACACAGAACCCCGACAGCGCAGTGAGCGAAAGCGGCTCCCAGCATGCCAAGGTTGTCTCCTCCACCCTCCTCCTTTGGTGGATTTAGCCCGAGATCTCACGATCTCGGGCTTTTTTTTAAGTCAAATCAATGCGTCCCTATTTATGCCGGATGTCCGGTCTTTCGCGCCGGGCGAGACAGGGGCGAAAGGGCCGTGGTCCTACCTTGGCGCGCTCCGCGTTTTCCCTTGGATATTTCGCATCGACAGAGGCGGAAAGCTCTACAATTAATGCATGAAATCCGCATTTCCGCGCGCCGCCGGCCGCGTTGCAGCATCTCCCGCCAAACGGGGGTCCCCGCACGTGTCCTGGCCGGGGTTGCGGACGTTACGTTCTGTCCCGGTGATTTGCACTTCCTTATCCCTCCCATATATGGGCGTTACACCTGCCGCCGATAATGGCCGGCCTGTCTCGATAGACCAACCAGAGGTGACCTTGTGACCTGGCTGTACATATGCGTGGTCGCGTTCATGGTGGGGGGACTCATCGTGGCGTCGGAGCGCTGGCATGGCGCCTTCACCGGCGACAGCGATCTCAACAAACCGCAAGCGAACCATTCGCGCGCCACGCCTCGCGTGGGCGGACTGGCCGTGCTGGCGGGCACGCTCATGGGCCTGCTGGTGCTCGGGCCCGAAAACATGACCCTGACCTGGCTGTGGCCCGCGCTGTTCGTGTCGGCGCTGCCCGTGTTCGTGGCCGGCCTGCTCGAAGACATCACCAAGGACATCGGCGCCAGCAAGCGCCTGCTGGCGGCGTTCGCGTCGGCCGCGATCGCCTGGTGGCTGCTGGGCGGCGTCAGCCGCGTCGGCATGGCCCCGGTGGATTATGTCCTGTCGTATTGGCCCGTTTCCCTGATTTTCACCATGTTCGCGGTGGGGGGCTGTACCCATGCCCTGAACATCGTCGACGGCATGAACGGCCTGGCCGGCATGGTCGCGACGCTGATGGCGGTGTCCATCAGCCTGGTCGCGCTGCAGGTGGGCGATGTGCCGATCTTCCTGGTGGCGGCGGCGCTGGCTTCGGCCACGCTGGGCTTCCTGGTCTGGAATTTCCCGTTCGGCCGCGTCTTCCTGGGCGATGGCGGCGCGTACTTCCTGGGTTTCATGCTGGCCGAGCTGGCCGTGCTGCTGGTGGTGCGCAACCCGTCGGTGTCGCCGTTCTACGCGCTGGCGGTGCTGTTCTACCCCGTATTCGAAACCGGCTTTTCCATCTGGCGCCGCCGCTTCAAGCGCGGCGTGCCGGTGGACCAGCCGGATGCCTTGCACCTGCATCAGCTGGTGTTCCGCCGCCTGGTGCGCGTGACCTTCAGCCGCGGCCGCCGCCATGCGGTGCCGGCGCTGTGCAATGCCCTGGCATCGCCCTACATGTGGGTGCTGGCCCTGATCGGCCTGGTGCCCGCCACCATCTGGTGGGACAACGCCTGGGCGCTCAGCGCCAGCCTGGTGGTGTTCGCCAGCGTCTATATCTGGCTGTATGCGCGACTGGTGTCGTGGCGCCGTCCGGGGTGGCTGCTGTTGCCCTCCGTCCTGCGAGCCGATTAAGTGTTGGGCGCCCCGGTGATTGCCGCCGGGGGCCCGGTTATCCATCACCCCGACCATATTTAAAATGCCGTAATCGTTTTACGGTGAGGGAGAGTAATGTTGCGTATTCAGGATGTGAAACTCGCGGTCGTCGGCCTGGGCTATGTCGGCCTGCCGCTGGCAGTGGAATTCGGCAAGAAGCGCTCGGTCATCGGCTTCGATATCAACACGCGCCGGATCGACGCCCTGAAGGCCGGTCACGACCACACGCTGGAAGTCAGCGACATCGAACTGGCTGAAGCCAAGCAACTGTCCTACACCGCCGACCGCGCCGAACTCGGCCAGGCCAACGTCTTCATCGTCACCGTGCCCACGCCGATCGACGAGTACAAGCAGCCCGACCTGACCCCGCTGGTCAAGGCCAGCGAGACCATCGGCTCGGTGCTCAAGCGCGGCGACATCGTCATCTACGAATCGACCGTCTATCCCGGCGCCACCGAGGAAGACTGCGTGCCGGTGCTGGAACGCGTGTCGGGCCTGAAGTTCAATGTCGACTTCTACGCCGGCTACAGCCCCGAGCGCATCAACCCGGGCGACAAGGAACACCGCGTCAGCACCATCAAGAAGGTCACCTCGGGCTCGACGCCCGAAGTGGCCGAGCTGGTGGACCAGCTGTACAAGCAGATCATCACCGCCGGCACCCACAAGGCTTCCAGCATCCGCGTGGCCGAGGCCGCCAAGGTGATCGAGAACACCCAGCGCGACGTCAACATCGCGCTGATCAACGAGCTGGCGCTGATCTTCAACAAGATGGGCATCGACACCGAAGCCGTGCTGCAGGCCGCCGGCACCAAGTGGAACTTCCTGCCGTTCCGTCCGGGCCTGGTGGGCGGCCACTGCATCGGCGTGGACCCGTACTACCTGACGCACAAGGCGCAGTCGATCGGCTACCACCCCGAGATCATCCTGGCGGGCCGCCGCCTGAACGATTCGATGGGCGGCTACGTGGTGTCGCAGTTGGTCAAGGCCATGACCAAGCGCCGCATCCACGTGCAGGGCGCGCGCGTGCTGGTGATGGGCCTGACCTTCAAGGAAAACTGCCCCGACCTGCGCAACACCCGCATCGTCGACATCGTCAAGGAACTGGGCGACTACAACGTCGACGTCGACGTGTACGACCCGTGGGTCGAGGCCGAGGAAGCCGTGCACGAATATGGCATCACGCCGGTCGCCAAGCCCGACGAGGGCAAGTACGACGCCGTGATCCTGGCGGTGGCGCACCACCAGTTCAAGGATCTGGGCGCCGAAGGCATCCGCAAGCTGGGCAAGCCGGAACACATTCTTTATGACCTGAAGTACGTGTTGTCGCCCGCCGAATCCGATCTGCGCCTGTAAGGAGGACGTCGCATGACCACACGCTTTGAATCCGTCACTCAGGAACTCGCCGCCACGCCGCGCAAGTGGCTGGTGACCGGCTGCGCCGGCTTCATCGGCTCCAATCTGCTGGAGACTCTGCTGAAGCTGAACCAGACCGTCACCGGCCTGGACAACTTCGCCACCGGCCACCAGCGTAACCTGGACGAGGTGCAGGCCTCCGTCACGCCCGAGCAATGGGCGCGGCTGACCTTCATCGAGGGTGATATCCGCGACCTCGAGGCTTGCCGCCGCGCGGTTCAGGGCGTGGACTTCGTGCTGCACCAGGCGGCGCTGGGTTCGGTGCCGCGTTCGCTGAAAGACCCGATCACCACCAACGAGGTGAACATCGGCGGTTTCCTGAACATGCTGGTGGCGGCGCGTGACGCCGGCGTGAAGTCGTTCGTGTACGCGGCCTCCAGCTCGACCTACGGCGACCATCCGGCCCTGCCCAAGGTCGAGGAAAACATCGGCAAGCCGCTGTCTCCCTACGCCGTCACCAAGTTCGTCAACGAGCTGTACGCCGACGTGTTCGCGCGTTCCTACGGCTTCGAGACCGTAGGCCTGCGTTACTTCAACGTGTTCGGCAAGCGCCAGGATCCCAACGGCGCCTACGCCGCGGTCATCCCCAAGTGGACCGCCGCGATGATCCAGGGCGAAGACGTCACCATCAACGGCGACGGCGAGACCAGCCGCGACTTCTGCTTCGTCGACAACGCGGTGCAGGCCAATATCCTGGCCGCGACGGCGCCGGCCGAAGGCCGCAACCAGGTCTACAACGTGGCCGTCAGCGGCCGCAGCACCTTGAACCAGCTGTTCGGTTTCCTGGTGCAGGCGCTGGGCAACCAGGGCGTGAAGTACGGCAAGCAGCCGGTCTACGCCGATTTCCGCGCGGGCGATGTGCGCCATTCGCAGGCGGACGTCAGCAAGGCCGGCCGCCTGCTGGGCTACCAGCCCACGCATACCGTGCTGCAGGGCCTGGAAGTGGCGATGCCCTGGTACACGCAATTCCTGCGTTGATTTGAAAGCACTCATCCGCAAACTCGGCAGCATCCACCCGGACCACCAACGCATTTTCAAAGGTGCGTTCCGGGTGGCGGTGTTTCTGCTGCTGGGCAAGGCCGCCGGCGCCATCAAGGAGATGGCGGTGGCGTACCGCTACGGCGTCAGCGACGCCGTCGACGCCTACCAGTTCACGATGACCATGGCCACCTGGCTGCCGGTCACGATCGTGGGCGTGCTGTCGGTGGTGCTGATTCCGGTGCTGGTGCGGCTGCGCCGCGCCGAGGACGCCGAACGCGAACAATTCATCCGTGAACTGCAGGGCTGGGTGGCGGCCGCGGGCATCGCGCTGGCCGCGCTGACCTGGTTCGCCTGGCCCAAGGTGCTGGGCGCATTGGGTCAGGGGCTGTCCGCCCGGGTCGGCGAGATGACGGGCGAACTGCTGCTGGCCTTCGCGCCGGTCGCGGCCCTGTTGCTGGTTGCCGGCATCAGCGCCGCGCGGCTGCGCTCGCACGAGCGCCACGTCAATACGCTGCTGGACAGCGTGCCGGCGGTGGCGACGCTGGCGTGGGTCATGCTGGCGGCCAGCGCCGAGAGCGTCGGTCCGCTGCTGTGGGGCACGCTGGTGGGCTACGCGATCCAGACCGTGTGGCTGGCCTGGCTGGCCGCGCGCGCCGATGGCGGTTTCTGGGGCGCGCCAAAACTGACCCTGCGATCGCCGCACTGGCCCGAGCTGATGAGCGCCGCGGGCGTGATGCTGATCGGCCAGGTGGCCATGAGCTTCGTCGGCCCGCTGGACCAATACGCCGCCGCCAACCTGGGCGCCAATGCCAATGCCACGCTGGGCTACGCCAGCCGGCTGCTGTCGCTGCTGCTGGGCATCGGCGCGGTGTCGGTCGGCCGCGCGGCGCTGCCGGTGCTGGCCGATGTGCAGGCGCGCGGCGACAGCGCGCGCGCGCGCGGCATGGCGTTGAAATGGTCGGTGCTGATGGTGGCGGCCGGCGCCGTCGCCGTGGCGCTGGGCTGGGTGCTGGCGCCGTGGGGCGTGTCGGTGCTGTTCCAGCGCGGCGCCTTCACCGCCGAGAATACCGAGGCCGTGGCGCATGTGCTGCGCTGGGGCCTGTTGCAGCTGCCGTTCTATTTCGGCGTGCTGATCCTGGTGCAGTTGCTGGCCAGCCAGAACCGCTACCGCATCATGGCCGCCATCGCGGTCGGCAATTTCGCGTTGAAAGCCGCGCTCAACACGGTGCTGGCGCCGAAGATGGGGGCGGCCGGCATCATGCTGGCCACCAGCCTGATGTACGTGCTGTCCTATGTCTGCTACCTGGTGGTGGCCCTGCGCCGCGCCGAACCCAAAGAGGCCGCCTGAATGCCCGCCGTTCCCGAGTCCGGCCGCCCGTTGCGCGTGCTGCTGTTCATCCATTCGCTGCACGGCGGCGGCGCCGAGCGGGTCGCCGCCGACCTGAGCGCGCATTGGGCCGGCATGGGCCGCGAGGTCATGGTGGTGACGCAGGCGAGCGCCGACGGCGACGTCTACACCCTGCATCCGCGGGTGCGGCGCGAGGTGCTGCACACGGCGGGCGAGGGCGGCGGTCTGCGCGGCATCTGGAGCAATGTGCAGCGCGTGCGCGCGCTGCGGCGCGTGATCAAGGCCTTCCGCCCCGATATCGTGCTGGGCATGATGACCACCGCGTCGGTCCTGTCGGTGCTGGCGTCCACCGGGCTGCCGTGCCGCGTCATTGCCACCGAACACACCCATCCGCCATCGCAGACCCTGTCGGGTCTCTGGCAGCGCCTGCGCCGCCTGACCTATCCGCGCGCCGCGCGCGTGGTGGCCCTGACCCGCGGCACCGCGCAATGGATCGAGCAGCATGTGCCGGGTTCGCGCCTGGCGGTGATCCCCAATCCGGTGCATTGGCCGCTGCCCAAGGGCGAGCCGGTGCTGGCGCCGCCCGCGGGCGACGGCCGCAAGCGCCTGCTGGCGGTGGGACGGCTGCATGGGGACAAGGGTTTCGACCTGCTGTTGCAGGCCTACGCGCGGCTGGCGCCGTCGCATCCGGACTGGGATCTGGTTATCCTGGGCGAGGGCGATGAGCGCCGCGCGCTGGAAGCGCAGGTGCGCGAGGCCGACCTGCGGGGTCGCGTCAGCCTGCCGGGGCGGGCGGGCAACGTGGGCGACTGGTATCAGAGCGCCGACCTGTATGTGCTGACGTCGCGCTTCGAGGGGCTGTCCAACACCCTGCTGGAATCGATGGCCAGCGGCCTGGCCGCGGTCGCGTTCGATTGCGATACCGGGCCGCGCGAGATCGTGCGCGAAGGGATCGACGGCGTGCTGGTGCGGCCCAACGGCGATGTCGACGCGTTGTGCCGCGAACTGGCCGCGGTGATGGGCGACGAGGCCCTTCGCCGCCGCATGGCCGACGCGGCCACGGCGGTGCGCGAGCGTTTCTCCGCCGAGCGGGTGCTGGGCCAATGGGAAGAACTTTTTGACGGTGTGCGCGCGTCAGGCCGCTAGGCCGCGCCACACCGTTGCTGCGGTGACCACGAGAACCTGAAATCATGTGTGGAATTGTCGGAATTTGGGGCCCCCTGGGTGACAAGGCGCAAGTGCTGGCGGAAAGCTGCCGGCGCATCCGCCACCGCGGGCCGGACAGCAACGGCTTCTGGGAAGACACCGGCGCCGAGCTGGCGCTGGCGCACGTGCGCCTGGCGATCCAGGACCTGACCGAAGCCGGGCATCAGCCGATGGTGTCCGCCTGCGGCCGCTACGTGATGGTGTTCAACGGCGAGATCTACAACCACATGGACATGCGCCAGCAGCTCGAGGCATCGGGCCTGGCGCCGTCCTGGCGCGGCCATTCCGATACCGAGACGCTGCTGGCGGGCTTCACCGCGCTGGGCATCGAGGCGACGCTGCAGGCCTCGGTCGGCATGTTCGCCATCGCGCTGTGGGACCGCGCCTCGCGCAAGCTGGTGCTGGCGCGCGACCGCATGGGCGAAAAGCCGCTGTACTACGGTTACTCGGGCGCCGAGCTGGTGTTCGCCTCGGAACTCAAGGGCCTGATGCCGATCCCCGGGTTCGGCCGCAACCTGAACCGCAATGCGTTGGCGTCGTTCATGCGGCACAACTACATTCCGGCGCCGCAATCCATCTACGAAGGCATCGCCAAGCTGCCCCCGGGCACCTGGATCGAATTCACCGCCGACGACACCCGCAGCCGCCGCATGCCCGAACCGCGCGTGTACTGGTCGGCGCGCGACGCCGCGGATACCGCGGCGCAATCGCTGCTGTCGTTCGATTCCGACGCGCAGGCCACCGACGCGCTCGAAGGCGTGCTGTCCAAGGCCGTGGGCGGCCAGATGCTGTCCGATGTCAGCCTGGGCGCGTTCCTGTCGGGCGGCATCGACTCGTCGACCATCGTTTCGCTGATGCAGGCGCAGAGCTCGCAGCCGGTGCGCACCTTCGCCATCGGCTTCCATGAAAAGGGCTACGACGAGGCGCAGCACGCCAAGGCGGTGGCCATGCACCTGGGCACCGACCATACCGAGCTGTACGTGACCGCCGACGACGCGCTGGCGGTGGTGCCGGGGCTGGCCGACATGTACGACGAACCATTCGCCGATTCGTCGCAGATCCCGACCTCGCTGGTGACGCGCATGGCGCGCCAGCACGTCACCGTGGCCCTGTCCGGCGACGGCGGCGACGAACTGTTCGGCGGTTACTCGCGCTATTTCCGCGTCAACAACTGGTGGCAGAAGTGCGAGCGCATTCCGTCGCTGCTGCGCACGCCGGCCGGCGCGCTGCTCAGCGCCTCGACCCAACTGCCGGGGCGCGGCGCCTGGCGCGGCAAGGTCGGCAAGCTGGGCGAATTGCTGCGCGCCGACTCGCGCGGCGATTTCTACCGCCTGTTCGTGTCGTACTGGTCGGACCCGGCGCGCGTGGTCAAGGGCGGCGTGGAGCCGGTGTCCGAGTTCGCGCGGGCGATGCGCGGCTCGACCTTCGAGTCCATGATGAAGCTCGACACGGTGACCTACCTGCCGGACGACATTCTGGTGAAGGTGGACCGCGCCGCCATGGCGGTGAGCCTGGAGACCCGGGTGCCGCTGATCGACCATCGCGTCTACGAATTCGCCTGGAGCCTGCCGCACCAGTACAAGGTGCGCGGCGCCACCGGCAAATGGCTGTTGCGCCAGGTGCTGTACCGCCACGTGCCGCAGGCGCTGGTCGACCGGCCCAAGCGCGGCTTTGCCGTGCCGCTGGCGGCCTGGCTGCGCGGACCGCTGCGCGACTGGGCCGAGGCGCTGCTGGATCCGGCGCGCCTGCGCCAGGAAGGCTGGTTCGAGCCCGAACCCATCCTGCGCAAGTGGCGCGAGCATGTGTCCGGGCATCGCAATTGGGATAGCCATCTGTGGGGCGTGCTGATGATGCAGGCCTGGCTGGACCGCTACCGCGCCGGTGGCGAACAGGGAGGATCGGTTGGGAGTCGCTGACGAATGAAAATACTGATGCTGGTCAGTTCCATGCACGCCGGCGGCGCCGAGCGCGTGGCCGCCACGCTGGTCAACGCGTGGGCTGAACGCGGTGACGACGTCACCCTGACGCCGACCTATTCGTCCAAGGGCACCTGCTTCTACCCGCTGTCGGACAAGGTCAAGCTGGACTGGCTGGCGGACCTGGCGGGCACCCGCGTGTCGGGGCCGATGGCCGCGTTCAAGCGCCTGCTGACGCTGCGCCGCCACATCCGCGACACGGCGCCGGACGTGGTGGTGTCGTTCCTGACCAACGTCAACGTGGCCGCCATCCTGGCCACCCGCGGCCTGCGCGTGCCGCTGATCGTCTGCGAGCGCACCAACCCGGTCGCCGAGACCACCACCGGCACGGTCTGGCGCCGGCTGCGCCGCCTGCTGTATCCGCGCGCCGACATGGTGACGGTGCAGGCGGCCGACACGGCCGGCCCGTTCTCGCGCCAGGTGCCGGGCATCAAGCGCCTGGCCGTGATTCCCAATCCCCTGCCGGCGCCGCTGCTGGACGCGCCGCTGGTGCCGCAGCATGACGACGGCGCGCCGCGCACGCTGCTGGCGATGGGGCGCCTGGTGACCGACAAGCAATTCGATCTGCTGATCGACGTCTTCGCGCAGCTGTCGCCGGACTTTCCCGACTGGAACCTGCGCATCTGGGGCGAAGGCCCCGAACGTGGCGCGCTGGAGGAACAGGTCGCGCGCCTGGGCCTGCAGGCGCGCATCAGCCTGCCGGGCCGCACCGAAGCGCCGTGGGATGAATTGGCGCAAGGCCAGGCCTTCGTGCTCAGTTCGCTGGTCGAGGGCTTTCCCAACGTGCTGCTGGAAGCGATGGCGCTGGGCCTGCCCTGCGCCGCGTTCGATTGCCCCAGCGGGCCGCGTGAAATGACGCGCGACGGCCAGGACGCGCTGCTGGCGCCCGCGGACGATCGCGATGCGCTGCGCGAGTCGCTGCGCCGCTTGCTCGGCGATGTGGCGTTGCGTCGGCAACTCGGCCAACGCGGCGCCGCGGCGGTGCGCCAGCGCTATGCCCTGGCCAGCGTGCTGATGGAATGGGACGAATTGTTCGAAGCCGTGAGGGAAGGCCGATGAGCGCGGCGACCTTGCGCGTGGTGCATGTGATCGCCGGCCTGGGGCAGGGCGGCGCGGAATCCGTGCTGTGGCGCCTGTCCACCTATCCGGGGCAGGCCGTCGAGCATATTGTCGTATCGCTGACCGACGAAGGCGTCTACGGCGAGCGGCTGCGCGCCGCCGGCGTGACGGTGCATACGCTGGACATGCCGCGCGGCCGCATCACGCTGGGCGGCTTCATGGCCCTGCGCCGCCTGATCGCCGCGGCGCGGCCCGACGCCGTGCAGACCTGGATGTATCACGCCGATCTGATCGGCGGCCTGGCGGCGCGCCTGGCCGGTGTGCGCGCCATCGCCTGGGGCATCCGCAATTCCGGTGCGCACCTTGAGCGCAGCAGCCGGTCGGCCCGCATGGTGCTGCGCGCCTGCGCGCTGCTGTCGGGCGTGCTGCCCGGCGCCATCGTCTGCGCCGCGCAGGACGCGGCCGAACGGCATGCCGCCAAGGGCTACCGCCGCGATCGCATGGTGGTGATCGCCAACGGCTACGACCTGTCGCGCTATGCGCCCGACACGGCCGCGCGGGAACGGGTGCGTGGCCAATGGGGCCTGGCCGGCGACGTGCCGGTGATCGGCTGCGTGGCGCGCTGGGATCCGTTGAAGGATCATGCCAACCTGTTGCGCGCGGTGGCGGCGCTGGTGCGCGACGGCCGCGACGGCGGCCTGCGCTGCGTGCTGGTGGGACGCGGCATGACCGCGGACAACCCTGAATTGATGGCGCTGGTCGACAAGCTCGACCTGCGCGAACGGCTGGTGCTGGCCGGCCCCAGCGACGACGTGCCCGCGGTGATGAACGGGCTGGACCTGCACGTGCTGTCCAGTTGCGCCGAAGGCTTCCCCAACGTGGTGGCCGAGGCCATGGCCTGCGGCGCCTATTGCGTGGCGACGGACGTGGGCGATGCCGCCTACATCATCGGCGACACCGGCGTGGTGGTGCCGCCCGAGCAGCCCGAGGCGCTGGCGCGCGGCATCGAGAGCGCGCTGCGCGAGGTGGCATTGCGCGGCCGAAGTCGCGCCGGCGAGGCCGGACGGGCGCGGGTGCTGGAGAATTTCGACCTGGCGCGCATGGTGCAGAGCTACGCCGCGGTGTGGCGCCGTCTGTCCGGAGCATCGGCATGAGCGCCGCCCGTCGTCTGCTGTTCGTGGTCAACAACCCGGCCTTCTTCATGTCGCACCGGCTGCCGGTGGCGCAGGCCGCGCAGCGCGCCGGCTACGACGTGCACGTGGCCACGATGGACGGCCCCGCCGTCGCCGACATCGTCGCGCTGGGCATGACCCATCACGTCATTCCGATGACGCGCAGCGGCAAGCATCCGCTGCAGGAACTGGGCACGCTGCTGGCGCTGCTGCGCCTGTTCCGGCGGCTGCGGCCGCGGGTGGTGCACCTGGTGACCATCAAGCCCGTGCTGTACGGCGGCATCGCCGCGCGCCTGGCGCGCGTGCCGGGCATGGTGGCGGCGATTTCCGGGCTGGGCTTCGTGTTCCTGTCCAATTCCCTGAAGATGCGCCTGGTGCGCTCGGTGGTGGCGCGCCTGTATCGCCTGGCGCTGGGTCATCCCAACAGCCGGGTGATCTTCCAGAACGCCAGCGATCGCGATCTGCTCAAATCGCTGGGCGCCGTGCGTGATGAGCAGGTGGTGCTGATCCGCGGCGCCGGCGTCGATCTGGACCTGTGCCAGGCGTTGCCCGAGCCGGCCGCGCCGCCGGTGGTGGCCACCATGGTGGCGCGCCTGCTGCGCGACAAGGGTGTGTGGGAATTCGTCGAGGCGGCGCGCCTGCTGCGCGCGCGCGGCGTGCCCGTGACGATGCGGCTGGTGGGCGGCGTGGATGCCGGCAATCCGACGTCGGCCACGCCGGCCGAGGTCGAGGCCTGGCAACGCGAAGGCTGCGTGGAGGCGCTGGGCGAGCGCTCGGACGTGCCGCAACTGTACGCGGCCTCGCACATCGCCGTGCTGCCGTCCTATCGAGAGGGCCTGCCCAAGTCGCTGATCGAGGCCGCCGCCTGCGGCCGCGCGGTGGTGACGACCGATGTGCCGGGCTGCCGCGATGCCATCGATCCGGACAAGACCGGCCTGCTGGTGCCGGTGCGCGACCCGCAGGCCCTGGCCGACGCCATCGCCCGGCTCGCGGGCGACGCGGCGCTGCGCCAGGGGATGGGGACGGCCGGCCGCGCTTTGGCCGAGCGCGAATTCAACATCGAGCGGGTGGCCCGCATCCACGTCGAGCTGTACGACACGCTGAGCGCCTGAGTCGGCCTCAGTGGCCCAGCGCGGCGCCGTCGCGGCGGGGATCGGCGGCGCCATCCAGCCCTTGCGGTGTCACGCGGATCGCGGCGGCGCCGCTTTTCATTTCCACCTGTTCGATCTTGTGGCCCCGCGCGGCCAGCGACGCGCTGGCGTCCGCCGGGACGCGGCCCTTCTCGACCTGGCTGCGGCCGGTGTTGCCCGCCACGTGCGGCAGCGCCAGCGCATCGGCCGGGCGCAGGCCCCATGCCAGCGTGCCGACCACGGCCTGGGCGATGTAGTCGACGATGTAGCCGCCGCCCGCCGAGCCGGTGACCAGCGCCAGCTTGCCGTCGCGGTCGAACACCATGGTGGGCGCCATCGAGGTGACCGGCCGCTTGTTGGGCGCCATGGCATTGGGCGCGCCCTTGCCATGCGCCGACGAGAAATTGGTCAGCGCGTTGTTCAGGAAGAAGCCGTGCGGCATCAGCCACGAGCCGAAGTTCAGGTTGATGGTGGTGGTCATCGACAGGGCGTTGCCCTGCGCGTCGACGATGGCGACCTGGCTGGTCTCGGTGGTGCCGGGCGCCTCGGCGCCGGCCGGCGCCGGCACGCCCGCGAACACGCCGGGACGCGGATGCGTCACGGCCCTGGCGGACAGCAGCGCGGCGCGTTCGCGCGTGTAGTCGGGCGCGATCAACTGGCGCACCGGCGCCTTGACCTGGTCCGGATCGCCGATATAGGCCAGCCGGTCGGCGCGGGCGATGCGGGCGGTGTCGATCAGCAGGTGGTCGGCCGCGGCCGAGCCGGGCGCCAGCGTATCGATGCGGCGCGCGGCCAGCATGCCCAGCTGCTGCAGCACGGACACGCCGCCGAAGCTGGGGGGCGGGAAGGTGCAGACCTTCCACGACAGGAAGGGGCCGCAGATCGGCGTGCGTTCGGCCGGGCGATAGGCGGCCAGGTCCTGCGCCTGGATCAGGCTGGGGTACTTGCCCGCGCCCACCGCGGCGAGGACGTCGGCGGTCAGCGCGCCGTGGTTGATGGCGTCGGGATCGGCCGCGACCTTGCGCAGGGCGTCGGCCAGCAGCGGATTGCGGACGGTGGCGCCGACCGGCAGCACCTGGCCCTGCGTGTCGTAGAAGACCTTGCGGATCGCCGGATTCTCGGCCAGCTGCGGCAGCCGCTGCAGGCTGTCGTGCAGATAGGGCGACATCGGGAAGCCGTCTTCGGCGCTGCGGATGCCGGCCTGGAACAGGCTGGCCCATGGCAGCTTGCCGTAGCGCTGGTGCGCCAGCGCCATGACGCGAACGGTGCCGGGCACGCCGACCGGACGGCCGTAGCGCGCCACATCCTTGAGCGGCAGGGTTTCGCCGTTGACGTCGGTGCGCAGGCTGGCGGTGGCGCGCGCCGGCGCCGCGGCCAGGCCGTCCAGGGCCGACAGCGTGGCGCTGCCCTGGTCCCACACCAGCATCAACGAGCCGCCGCCCAGGCCGGACGATTGCGGTTCCACCACGGTCAGCACCATCTGCACGGCGATGGCGGCGTCGACCACGCTGCCGCCGCGCTTGAGGGCATCGAGTCCGGCCGCCGCGGCCAGCGGATTGGCGGCGGCGACCATGCCGGCCGGGGCCTGGGGCTGTGTCTGGGCCTGGGCGGAGGCGGCCGCGCACAAGGCGAGGGCGGCCAGGAACCGTGCGGGGCTGCGGGCTAGCGTAGGCATGGGGCGCTCCGGGAAGGACGACGGGCCATTATTCGCCCGTCATGGCGTCCTGTCCATAGCGGCCCCGGGGCGGGCCGGCCGGCCGCTTTGGCCGGGGCCTAGTCCTGGTGGCGTCGCGCGATGGCGTCGATCCAGAAGCGGGTGGAAGGGTCCTGCGGCGCGACCTGCTGGGATGGCGCATCCAGTTCGCGGATGATGTTCTTGGCCAGCGCCTTGCCGAATTCCACGCCCCACTGGTCGAACGGGTTGATGCCCCAGATCACGCCCTGCGCGAACACCTTGTGCTCGTACAGCGCCAGCAACGCGCCCAGGGTGTAGGCCTCCAGGTGCGGCAGCACGATCAGCGAGGACGGCCGGCCGCCCGGATGCACCTTGTGCTGGGCCAGCAGGCGCGCGCGCGCCGGATCGGCCTCGACCTGCGAGGTCTCGGCCAGCGCTTCCTCGAACGATTTGCCGCGCAGCAGGGCGGCGCGCTGGGCCAGGCAATTGGCGATCAGCAGTTCATGGTGACGCGCATAGGCGTGGTCGGGCTGCTCGCACAGGATGAAGTCGACGGGCGCGCCCGCGGCATCCTGGTGCAGCCACTGGAAGAAGGTGTGCTGGCAGTCGGTGCCCGGCATGCCCCAGACGGCCGGGCCGGTCGGCACGCCGGTCGGGCTGCCGTCCGCCGTGGCCACCTTGCCCAGCGATTCCATTTCGAGCTGCTGCGCCCAGGGCACCACGTGGAAGAGGCGCGAATCGTACGGCGTGATGACCAGCGAGTCGAACCCCAGCACGCTACGGTTGACGACGCCGGCCAGGGCCAGTTGCAGCGGCGCGTTCTCGGCCAGCGGCGCATGGTGGAAGTGCTCGTCCATGGCGGCGGCGCCGGCCAGCAGCTGGTCGAAGGTGTCGTTGCCCAGCGCCAGCGCGACCGGCAGGCCGATGGCCGACCAGAGCGAATACCGGCCGCCGACCCAGTCCCAGATCTGGAAGATGTGGTCCGGCGAGATGCCCAGGTTGAGCGCGGCCTCGACGTTGGCGGTGACCGCCACCACCTGCTTGATCGGGTCCGCCACGCCGGCATCGCGCAGCCAGTTCATAGCGACCTCGGCATTGGCCAGCGGTTCGGTGGTGGTGAACGATTTGGACGCCACGATCACCAGCGTCTCGTGCGGATCGAGGCGCACCATGGCATCGGCCACCGAGTGCGAATCGACGTTCGAGGCGAAGTGGACTTCGCGATGGATGCCGCCGTAGCGCAGCGCCCGGTTGACCAGGCGCGGCCCCCAGTCGCTGCCGCCGATGCCCAGGTGCAGCACGCAGCGGTAGCGCTTGGCGGCATCGGCCTCGCGCACGAACTGGCGCACGCGTTCGCGCTCGGCCAGCACGGCCGCGGCCACCTGGGCCGGGGGCTGGGGCGCGCGCAGCGCGGTATGCCAGGCCGGGCGCTGTTCCGTCCAGTTGGCGTTGCCGCCGTCGAACAGTTGCGCGCGGGCGGCCTCGAAGCCTTGCTGCTCCAGCAGCGCGGCGGCGGCTTCCTGCAATGCCGGCGAATGCGCCTGCGCGGTCAGGTCCAGGCGCAGCCCGGGGGCATTGATCAGCCGCAGTTGCTCGCCGCGCCGGTCGGCGTTGCGTGCGGCGGTGGCGAAGCGGTTCCAGGCTGGGCTGTTGAGCAGGGACATGTCTTTTTGTTTTTAGAAGGGCAGGGAGGCGTCGGGCGCCAGTTTAGCCAGTTCGCGCCGGAAGTCACCCTGGATGCGGGCCAGCGCCTCGGCGGTCTGCGCCTCGAAGCGCAGCACCACGACCGGCGTGGTGTTGGACGGACGCGCCAGGCCGAAGCCGTCGGGATACTCGGCGCGCACGCCGTCGATGGTGACCACGCGCACCGCGCCGGGGAACTGGCCCTGTTCCTGCAGCGCCTGCACCAGCGTGAAAGGCTGGCCTTCTTCCATTTCCAGTTTCAGTTCCGGAGTCGATACGTCCTGCGGCAAGGCCTCCAGCGGCGCGCCGGCGTCGGCATGGCGCGAGACGATTTCCAGCAGGCGGGCGCCGGTGTAGAGCCCGTCGTCGAAACCATACCAGCGTTCCTTGAAGAAAATATGGCCGCTCATCTCGCCGGCCAGCGGCGCGCCGGTTTCGGCCAGCTTGGCCTTGACCAGCGAGTGGCCGGTTTTCCACATCAAGGGTTCGCCGCCCGCGGCCTGCACCGACAGCCCGACATGGCGGCTGCACTTGACGTCGTAGATGATGGTGGCGCCGGGATTGCGTTCCAGCACGTCGCGCGCGAACAGCACCAGCTGGCGGTCCGGCCAGATGATCTGGCCGGACTTGGTCACCACGCCGAGGCGGTCGCCGTCGCCGTCGAAGGCCAGGCCGAGTTCGCAGTCGGTGGTGGCCAGGCAATGGATCAGGTCCTGCAGGTTCTTCGGCTCGGCCGGGTCCGGGTGGTGGTTGGGAAAGGTGCCGTCCACCTCGCAGAACAGTTCGGTGACCTCGCAGCCCAGGGCGCGGAACAGCTTGGGGGCGATGGCGCCGGCGACGCCGTTGCCGCAGTCGATCGCGATCTTCATGGGGCGGGCGAGCTTCACGCCCGAGGCGACCCGCGCGATGTACGCGGCCACCAGGTCCAGCTCGCGGCGCACGCCGGTGCGGGCGGCGGGCGCGTCCGGGGCGCCGTTCATGCGGCGCGCCAGGGCCTGCACGTCCTCGCCATACAGGGCGCGGCCGCCCATCATCATCTTGAAGCCGTTGTACTTGGGCGGGTTGTGGCTGCCGGTGATGGCCACGCCGGAGCCGGTCTGCATGATGTGGGTGGCGAAATACACCAGCGGCGTGGGAACCTGTCCGATATCCAGGGTATCGACGCCGCCTTCCAGCATGCCTTCCTGCAGCGCCTGCGACAGCATCTCGCTGCTCAGGCGGCCGTCGCGGCCCACCACCAGCGTCTGCACGCCCTGGTCACGCGCGACCGCGGCCAGCGCCGCGCCCAGCGAGCGGGCGAAGCGCGCGTCGATCAGATCCGGGACGGTGCCGCGGATGTCATACGCCTTGAAGACGGAAGAGGGGAATTGCGCGTTGTCGGCCACGTCGGATCCTTATTGTTTGCTACGCTTATTGTTTGCTACGGCTTGCCGTGGCAGGACCGCCCGGGATGCCGGCAGCCTGCTGGTAAACCCGGATGCCGGCGCATGCCGGCCAGGGGGCGGAGTTGAATTATCCTCCATCGGGCGGCCGTGTGCCGCCCTGATCTGGTGCGCAAAGGAATCCCTTTTCGCCTTGTTCCGGTGCGTCGGCGCAACGGAAGCGGACCCTTCCTGTCTTGGCGGGCGGTGGCATGGAACTTGCTGGTCATCCGAAGGTGATACGCTTGTCATGCAAGCGGAAAGACCAGAAAGACCGGAGGGGGCCATGGGAGCCAAAGTATCCACAGTCACGTCATCAGGCGGCGCCAGGCGCAGGCGCGGGCCGCCCACGGACTTCGCCGGGCCGTCGGCCGGGCGGGAACGCCGGCTCGACATTCATGTATTCGTATCGCCCGAGGGCGAGCTGGCGACGGGCCGCGCCTGGGAGCGCTGCGTCTGGCGCGACGCCCGCGTGCTGATCGCCGAATGCCCGGCGCCGCATCTGCCGGCCTCGGTCGAAAGCGCCTTGCGCGGGGTTGCCGCCAGCGTGGCGCGGGATCGCGCCTGGCAGGGCATGGGCACGGTGGCCTTTTCGCTGGATGACCGCAGCGGCGTGTTCCGCGTGATCCGCGCCGAGGCGCAGCCGCGTTCGGGCGCCGCCGTGGCCGATTTCGAGCCGGTTGCGGCCCATGCGCTGGAAGTGCGCATCGACGGTTGCGCCGATCGCCACATGCCGTGCACCCACCTGCTGGTGTGCGGCGCCACCCGCGGCGAAGCGCTGCGGCGCGCCTATCGCGCCCTGTCCGAACTGCCCGGCCCCGCCGGCGTGGACCGGGCCTTCCTGCTGAACCGCATCGCCTCGCGCGCCTATTGCACGGGCCTGACGGGCACGCGCCTGGACCAGGCGGTCGGCTAGGGCCGGTTCAGCCTCTACAATAGTCCGCACTACCCTTGAACAGCGCCCGGGCGCGGCCCGGCGCGATCTTTCCGTGCGGCGCCTATGACCTTGCTGAGCGAATTGCAGTCCCTCCTGGGCGAGTCCCATGTGCTGACCGGCGCCGATGCCGAACCTTTCGCGCTGGACTGGCGCCGCCGCTATCGCGGCGAGGCGCTGGCGGTGGTCCGCCCCGGGTCCACGCAGCAAGTGGCCGACGCCATCAAGCTGTGCGCGCGCCATGGCGTGCCGGTGGTGCCGCAAGGCGGCAATACCGGCCTGTGCGGCGGCGCCACGCCCGACGGCTCGGGCAGCGCCGTGGTGCTGTCGACCGCGCGCCTGAACCGGGTGCGCGCGCTCGATACCGACAACGACACCATCACCGTGGAAGCCGGCTGCATCCTGCAGGCCGTGCAGCAGGCCGCCGCCGACGCCGGCCGGCTGTTTCCGCTGAGCCTGGCGGCCGAGGGCAGCTGCACCATCGGCGGCAATCTCGCCACCAACGCCGGCGGCACCCAGGTGCTGCGCTACGGCAACACGCGCGACCTGGCCCTGGGCCTGGAAGTGGTCACCGCCGAGGGCGAGATCTGGAACGGCCTGCGCGGCCTGCGCAAGGACAACACCGGCTACGACCTGCGCGATCTCTACATCGGCAGCGAAGGCACGCTGGGCATCATCACCGCGGCCACGCTCAAGCTGTTCCCGCGGCCGGTCGCGTCCTGCACCGCGCTGTTGACGCTGGACAGCATCGACAACGCGGTCGAGCTGCTGTCGCGGGCCCGCGCCGGCTTCGGCGCCGCGCTGACCGGCTTCGAGCTGATGAGCGGCGACTGCCTGCAGGCTGTGGTGCGCCTGTTCCCGCAGCAGCGCCTGCCGTTCGAGGGCGCGTCCGCCGCCTCGCCGTGGTTCGCGCTGCTGGAGCTGTCCGACAGCGAAAGCGAGGCGCATGCGCGCGAGCGCTTCGAGACGGTGCTGGGCGAGGCCATCGAGGCCGGCCTGGTGAACGACGCCGCCATCGCCGCCAACGTGGCGCAGAGCAAGGCGTTGTGGCACCTGCGCGAGAGCATTCCGCTGGCCGAGGCCGAGCTGGGCAAGTCGGTCAAGCACGACGTCTCGATCCCGATCTCGGCCATCGCCGGCTTCGTGCACCAGACCAATGGCCTGCTGCAGGCGCGCTTTCCCGGCGTGCGCCATGTGATCTTCGGCCACCTGGGCGATGGCAACCTGCACTACAACGTCGCCAACGCGCCGGGCCAGACCGAGGCCGAGCTGCTGGCGCTGCAAAGCGACATCTACGGCGTGGTGCATGACAGCGTGCATGCGCATGCCGGCTCCATCAGCGCGGAACACGGCGTCGGCCAGCTCAAGCGCGACGAGCTGCCGCGCTACAAGAGTCCGGTCGAGCTGGCCCTGATGCGCCGCATCAAGCGCGCGCTGGACCCGCAAGGCCTGATGAATCCCGGCAAGGTGCTGCAAGCCTGAGCGGGGCGTACACAACCTTCTTTCCATGGGGAACGAGAACATGGCGGCCAGTCCCGCAGCGGGTGCGAATCACCGGATCCTGATCGTCGAGGACGATCACACCATCGCCGGCAATCTGTACACCTTCCTGGAAGCGCGCGGTTTCCTGCCGGACGTGGCCTACAGCGGCCCGGCCGCGCTCAAGCGCCTGGAAGAACAGCGGTTCGACGCGATGATCCTGGACATCGGCCTGCCCGGCATGGACGGCAATGCGGTCTTGCACACGGTGCGCGCGGACCGGCGCCTGCCGCTGCCGGTGCTGGTCCTGACGGCCCGCGACAGTCTCGAAGACAAGCTGGCCGGTTTCTCCCATGGCGCCGACGACTACCTGACCAAGCCCTTCGCGCTGCTCGAGGTCGAGGCGCGCCTGCTGGCGCTGATCCAGCGCGCCAAGGGCTCGACCGTGGACACGGTGCGGGTGTTCGGCGAGCTGTCCTATGACACCCGCAGCCGCATGGTGTCGATCGGCGGCAAGCCGGTGCACCTGACGCGCAAGGCCATCATCATCCTCGAAGCGCTGCTGCGCGATCCGGGCCGGGTGGTGTCGCGCGAGGAGCTGGAATCGCAGTTGTGGGGCAGCGAGCCGCCGTCGTCCGACGCCCTGCGCAGCCAGGTGCACCTGCTGCGCCGCGCCCTGGCGGATGCCGGTTTCGACGGCATCGAGACCATGCACGGCACCGGCTGGCGCCTGGTGACGGGGGAGCGCAGCGCATGAGCCGGATCGCGGGCAGCGGGACCCTGACGCAACGGGTGGTGTGGGCGCTGACCGGCACCGTGGCGCTGTTCGTGACGGCGCTGGCCCTGCTCGCCTACCTGACGTTCGACCAGATGGAAGACGATCTGGTCAACGACATCCTCAATACCGAAATGGACCGCCTGGTGCAGCACGCCCGCACCAGCGACCAGTTCCTGCCGCGCCGTGGCGCCCGCGAACTGGGCGGCTCCATGCGCGCCTGGCTCAGTGTCGACGGCCAGGCCCCGGTCGGCATGCCGGAGGAAATCCGCGGGCTCGACAACGGCCTGCACCTGATCGAGCCCGGCGCCTACACCTGGCACGTGATGGTGGCCGACACCGGCACGGGCAAGGTCTACCTGCTTTACGACGCCACCGACAACGAAGAGCGGGTGCACGATTTCGGCCTGATCGTGCTGGGGGGCGGCGCGATCTGCGTGGTCGGGGCCTACGCCCTGTCGCGACGGGTGGCGGCAGTGGCCGTGGGGCCGCTGTTGGAGTTGACCGACCGCCTGTCCACCTGGGCCCCCGGCGCGCCGGACCTGGCCGTGACCCGCGACGACGAGGCGGGCCGGCTGATCGAAGCCTTCAACCGGGTGCAGAACCAGGTCGACCGCTCGATCGCGCGCGAACGCGAGTTCGCCGGCAACCTCAGCCACGAGGTGCGCACGCCCCTGGCCGCGATCCGATCCGACAGCGAGCTGATGCTGCTGACCCAGGAACTGACGCCCGACCAGCGCCAGCGGCTGACGCGGGTGATCGACAACGTCGACGACGTCATCGTCTGCCTGGAAAGCGCCCGCGCCATGGCCCGCGACCAGATGCGTCCGCCCGAGCCGGTCGACCTGTCCGAATGCATGCTGGACGCCTGGCGCGGTTACGAAACCCAGGCCGGCATGGCCGAACTGCGTTTCGACAATGTCATCCCGGCGGACCACATCCGCATCCTCGACCGCTATGCCTTGCTGACCGTCCTGCGCAACCTGGTGCGCAACGCCGTCGAGCACGCGGCGCCAGCCACGCTCACGGCCAGCCTGGGCGCCGACGGCGCGCTGCAGCTGAGCGACGACGGCAAGGGCATCGCGGCGGACGACCTGCCGTTCCTGTTCCGCCGTTACTACAGCGGCCGGTTGCGGGATTCGGGGATGGCCGGACGCGATGAAACCGCGCGCGGCCTGGGCCTGGCCATCGCCAAGCGGGTCTGCGACATGCAGGGCTGGACGCTGACGGTGGATTCGTCGCGCGAGGGGCCGCAGCGCGGCACCCGTTTCACCTTGCGCCTGGACGCGGCGGGGGGCGCGGCGTAGGGCGACCGCAAGGGGGGTGAGCCGCCCCTGTCCCGGCCAGGCCGAATTTGACGAATTTTCGACTGTCGGCCGCCTAAGCTGTTTGCTCCGGCCGATCGCCATCGCCCCTCGCGCTACATGTCACCCTTTTCTCCGCCAGCGGCCGTGCGGCCGACGCCCGCTTTCTACTTTTCCACGCATGTCCTCGGGGTGACGCTGATGCTGGCGTGCCTGGCATGGTGGGTCAACGTCTCCGGCCTGGACCTGGCCATCGCCCGCGCCCTGTTCAGCGTGCCGCTGGACGACTTCCCCCTGCACACCAACCGCTGGCTCGAACTGGTCGGCCATCGCATGGTGCTGGCCCTGCCCATCGGCATGGCGCTGGGCGCGATCGGCGTGGCCGCGGCCAGCTACCGCATTCCCGCGTGGCGCCACCTGCGCGGCGCCGCGCTGGCGGTGGCGGCGACCTGTATCGTGGGGCAGCTGGCCGTCACGCAGCTCAAGCACCACACCACCCTGCCACGCCCCTTTGACCTGGAGACGCTGGGCGGATACACCCCGTATCCGCTGTCGTGGTGGACCTGGGATCGCGCCAAGGCGGGCGGGGCGCTGCCGAGCGGTCACGCCGGCGCCGGTTACTCGATGTTGACCCTGTATTTCGCCGGCTGGGCCGCGCAGCGGCCCGGATGGCGCTGGTGGGGCCTGGCCGTGGGCATCGCCGCGGGCGTCGGGTTCTCGATCGTGCGCGTGCTGCAGGGCGCGCATTTCCTGAGCCAGACGCTGTGGTCGGCGGCCCTGATGTGGCTGCTGGCCGCGCTGTTCTTCTGGCCGGTGCTGCGGGGCCCGGCCGCGTCGCGCGGTCCGGCCCGCATGCCCGGCGTTCAATTCAGCAGCACGCCCGGCAGCCACAGCGAGAACGCCGGCACGTAGGTGACCAGCGCCAGCGCCGCCAGCAAGGCGCCGTAGAACGGCCAGATGGTCCGCATCACCGTGCCGACCGAGACCCCGCCGATGGCGCACCCCACGAACTGCGTGGTGCCCACCGGCGGCGTGTTCAGCCCCAGCGCGCAGTTCAGCAGCATCACCATGCCGAATTGCACCGGCCCCATGCCGTACTGCATGCAGATCGGCAGGAAGATCGGGGTGCAGATCAGGATGGTCGCGGCCATGTCCAGGAACGTGCCCAGCACGAACAGGATCACGTTGACCATCAGGAAGATCGCCCACGGGCTGGTGGACACCGATGCCATCAGCTCGCCGGTCTTTTCCGCCACGCCGTAGAAGCTGATCAGGTAGCCGAAGGTGGCCGAGATGCCGATCAGCAGCAGCACCACGCCGGTCGTCTTGACCGCCTTGCTGGCGGCGCGCACGAACTGGTCCCAGGTCAGCGAGCGATACACGAAGACCGTCAGCGCCAGCGCGTACAGCACGGCCACCGCGGCCGATTCCGTGGCGGTGAAGACCCCGCTCAGGATGCCCACGATGATCAGCACCACCACGAACAGCCCGGGCGTCGCGGCCACCAGCGAGCGCGCCACGATGTGCCAGCCGGGAAACGTGCCCGCCGGATAGCCGCGGCTGCGCGCCACGAAATACGCCGCCGCCAGGTTGCACAGCGTCAGGATCAGCGCCGGCACCACGCCGGCCGCGATCAGCGCCGCGATCGACACCTTGCCGCCCGCCGCCAGCGTGTAGATGATGATGTTGTGGCTGGTCGGCATCAGCGCGCCCACCAGCGCCGCGTGGGTGGTGACGTTGACCGCGTAGTCGGCGTGATAGCCCTCGCGCTTCATCATCGGGATCATCACCGAGCCCATCGCCGACACATCCGCCACCGGCGAACCCGACACGCCGCCGAACAGCGTGCAGGCCACCACGTTGGACATGCCCAGGCCGCCGCGCACGTGGCCCACCAGCGACTTGGCGAAGGCGACGATGCGGTCGGCGATGCCGCCGTACAGCATCAGCTCGCCGGTGAAGATGAAGAACGGGATGGCCAGGAACGAAAACGCATTCATGCCCGAGGTCATCTGCTGGAAGGCCACCGCCAGCGGCAGGTCCTCGTACATGATCGCGGTGATGGACGACAGCCCGATGGCGAACGCCACCGGCACGCCGATCACCAGGAAGCCCATGAAGGTGAAGGAGAGGAGGGTCAGCGCCATGCCGGTACCACCTTTTGGTTGCGCAACAGGGCGATGATGTGCTCGATCGAGAACAGCGCGATCAGGACGCCGGAGAGGGCCGCGGGCACGTACTTCCAGCCGTTGGAGATGCCCAGGTTGGGGATCTTGTAGGCCCACACGGATTCGGCCAGCAGGGCGCAGTTCCACGCCATCAGCGCGCCGAACAGCAGCACCAGCAGGTGGATGAAGATCTTCAGGCGCCGCTGGCCGGCCGCCGGCAATGCGTCGACCAGCGACTCGAAGCCGATGTGGCCGGCGTCGCGCACGCCGACGGCGGCGCCCAGCATGGTGACGTACAGCACCAGCAACAGCGCCAGGCTTTCGGCCCAGGTGGGGGTGCTGTTCAGCACGTGGCGGCCGAAGATCTGCAGGGTGACCGCGACGATCAGGCAGACCAGCCCGAACACGCTGGTCCACATGCACAGGCGCGCCAGCCGGGCGCAGCCGCGGGAATAGGCGTCCAGCGGGGCAGCCGGGGCATGCGCCCGGCCCCCCGCCGCGACATCCGGGTCATGGGTGGAGGTAGCCAACATGCGGATTCCTTATTGGACGGCCTGGATCTTGGCGACCAGGTCTTTCATGTCGGGCGTGGTGACGAAGCGGTCGTACACCGGTTTCATCGCCGACTGGAACGAGGCCTTGTCGACCTCGACGATCTGCGAGCCGGCCTTCTCGACCACCGCGCGCGACTTCTGCTCGCGCTCGTCCCACAGCTTGCGCATGTAGGGCACCGACTCGCGCGCGGCTTCGCGCAGGATCTTCTGGTCCTCGGCCGACAGCTTGTCCCATTGGCGCTTCGAGAAGATCAGCATCTCGGGCGTCATGGTGTGGTCGGTCAGCGCGTAGTACTTGGCGACCTCGTAGTGGTGCGCGCTCTCGTAGCTCGGATAGTTGTTCTCGGCGGCGTCGACCAGGCCGGTCTTGAGCGAGGTGTAGACCTCACCCATCGGCATCGGCGTGGCGTTGCCACCCATGGCTTCCACCATCGCCACCGACAGATCCGACTGCTGCACGCGGATCTTCAGGCCCTTGGCGTCGGCTAGCGTCTTGATCGGCTTGTTGCGCGTGTACATCGAGCGCGAGCCGCTGTCATACCAGGCCAGGCCGACGAAGCCGGCCGACTCGCAGGACTTCAGGATCTGTTCGCCGAGTTCGCTGTCGAGCACCTTGTGCAGATGATCCTTGGAGCGGAACAGGAATGGCAGCGACGGCACGCGGGTGGTCTGGCAGATGTTGTGCATGGCCGCGCTGGACACGCGCGCCATGGCCAGCGCGCCCATCTTCACCTGCTCGATCGAGTCGTCTTCATTGCCGAGCGCGCCGCCGGCGTACACCTTGACGGTGATGCGGCCGTTGGTGCGCTGCTTGACCAGTTCGCCGAACTGGCGCACGGCTTGCACGGTGGGGTAATCGTCGGGATGGATGTCCGCGGAGCGCAGCTCGGCGGCATGGGTGGCGGGAATCAGCGTCAGCAAAGCGGCCGCGGCCAGGATGGCGCGGGTCAGGGTCGGGCGCAACATGTCTACCTCCGGTTGGGAGTACGGCGTTTCGTTGAGGGCCATTGCGGCCCCGAAGCTCTTCGATGTGTACGGACCTGCTCACTACTCGTGCGTGGGCGCCTGGGGCGCCGCGGTCGGGTGCTAACCGGCGCTTGCGGTTTCCTCCAGGCCCCGCGCGCCGGGGCGCAGGGCAAAGACGGCGCCGGCGGCGGAATCGGGGGCGGCGTCCGCGGGGCGGATGGACGTGACCAGCAGCAGGTCCAGGTCCGGCCCGCCGAAGGCGCACATGGCGACGCGGGCGGCCGGCACGTCCAGGCTGCGGTCGAGGCGGCCGTCAGGCGTATAGCGGTAGATGCGGCCGGCCTCGTTGCCGCAGATCCAGTAGCCGCCGTCGGCGTCGACGGCGGCGCCGTCGGGCCGGCCGGCCGGCAGTTTAGGGATGAAGACGCGGCGGTTGCGCGGCAGGCCGCTGTCGATGTCGTAGTCGAAGGCCCAGACCACCTGCCGCGACGGGTGCGAGTCGGACAGGTACATGGTCCTGCCGTCGGGGCTGAAGGCCAGGCCGTTGGGCACGATCAGGTCGTCGACGATCGCTTCCAGCGGCTGGCCGGGCGCATGGCGATACAGTTTGCCGGCGTTGCGGGCCAGGCCCATGTCCATGACCATGGTGCCGGCCAGGAAGCGGCCCTGGCGGTCGCAGCGGCCGTCATTGAAGCGCATGCCGGGCGCGCCATGGCGCACCGGCGCCAGCGGCCGCGGCTGGCAGGGTTGGCCGGCCACGAGCGGCCCGCAGGCGTACAGGCCGTCCTCCATCGCCAGCAGCCAGCCGTCGCCGCGCGGGGCGAGGCAGCCGGCCATCTGCGGCAGCGTCCAGTGATCGAGCCGGTCGCTGGCGGGCGTCCAGCGCCACAGCGCGCGGCCGGGGATGTCGGTCCAGTGGAAGGCCTGGTCGGCGGCGCGCCACACGGGGCTTTCGCCCACGCCGCAGAGCAGGGTTCCGATGCGTTCGGCAGAGGTCGCCATGGCGGGGAAGTGGCGTATCAGCGCGGAGGAAAGGGGAACGGGCCGGCCTTGACGAACGCGCCGCCCTGGTAGCGCGCGGCGGGGTCGTCGGCCGCCAGCGGCGGCTGCGCCTCGACCTGCGCGCGGAATATCTCGGAGGAGTCCCTGGGGGCGAAGCCGAGCGCGGCGGCGCCGTGGTTGTCCCACCAGCTGTCGCGGTTGGCCGAGGCGCCATAGGCGATCAGGTGGCCGACGTTGGGCGTGAACAGCGAGCGGACCACCAGGTCGGTCAGATCGTCGTAGCTGAGCCAGGTCACCATCATGCGGCGGTCCCTGGGCTCGGGAAACGACGAGCCGATGCGCAGGCAGACCGTCTCGATGCCGTAGCGGTCGTAGTAAAAACGCGACAGGTTTTCGCCGTAGGCCTTGCTCAGGCCGTAGTAGCCGTCGGGCCGCAACGGCACGTCGGCATCGAGTTGCGCGCCCTGCTCGTAGAAGCCGATGACGTGGTTGGAGCTGGCGAACACCACGCGCCGCACGCCGTGGATGCGCGCCGCTTCGTAGACGTGATAGACGCCCTGGATGTTGGCCGGCAGGATTTCTTCGAAAGAACGCTCCACGGAAACACCGCCCAGGTGCACAATGGCGTCGGCGCCGCGCACCAGCTCGGAGACGGCGGCGGGATCGGCCAGGTTGCACGGCACGACTTCCTCGCCGGCCGCGGCGGGCGCCATGGCCGCGACGTCGGAGACCCGCAACACGTCGGCATGGGCTTTCAGCCGCGGGCGCAGGACCCGGCCCAGGTTGCCGGCCGCGCCGGTCAATAACAGGCGATGACAGCGGGGGGAGGCAGGCATGCGGTCGACGGTTAGGCTCATGGCGCAACGCTCGGTGGATGGCGCGGTGGAGTGGACTTACCTGGTACGTTATCGTACAACCTGTCCAAAGTATAATAAGCCCGAAATTTTGCAGTCAAGCGCCACGCAACCGCTCTCGGATAATCCCTGATGAACGCTCCTGTCGATACCCCCGTCTTGCCGCAGCGTCGTCCTCGGAACCTGGCCCAGGGCCTGGTCGAGAGCATCTCCGAACGCATCCGCGGCGGCGACATCCGCCCCGGCGACAAGCTGCCCACCGAATCCGAGATCATGCGGCAGTTCGGCGTCAGCCGCACCGTGGTGCGCGAAGCCCTGTCGCGGCTGCAGGCCTCGGGCCTGGTCGAAACCCACCACGGCGTCGGCACCTACGCGCTCGAGCCCAGCGGCGGCGGCGATTTCCGCGTCGATCCGGCCGATATCGCCACGGTGCGCGACGTGCTGGTGCTGCTGGAACTGCGCATCTGCCTGGAAAGCGAGGCCGCCGGCCTGGCCGCGGTGCGCCGCAGCGAGACCCAATTGGCCGAGATGCGCCGGGCGCTGGACGCTTTCAAGAGCGCGCTGGACAGCGGCGGCGACACCATCACGCCCGATTTCCAGTTTCACCTGCTGGTGTCGCAGTCCACCGACAACCGGTATTTCGCCGACCTGATGTCGCACCTGGGCTCGGCCATCATTCCCCGCACCCGCATCAATTCCGCCAAGTTCGCCCACGAAGACCGCGCCGCCTACCTGGCCCGCGTCAACCTGGAGCACGAGGACATCTACAGCGCGATCCTGCGCCAGGATGCCGAAGGCGCGCGCGCCGCGATGCGCACCCACCTGAGCAACAGCCGCGAACGCCTGCGCCGCGCGCAATGACGCCGATCCGCGAGCGCGCGCGGCGGTAGCCGGGCGCCTCGCGTTGCGCTTTGGCGTCGAAATCGGATGTCGTACAACATGACAGGGGTGTCATTCGTCTGATAGGGGCCTCGCGCCGCGCCGCCGCCGGCGCTGCGGCGCGTCAATCCGCGTTAACCTTGGCCGTTTTCAATCACCGGACGGCAGGCATGGTTTGGCTGGGTAATCGCGGGCAAGGTAAGCGCGGCGCATCAACGGATTTCATTCGTCCGGGGAGGGCCGCCGCATGCGCCGCCTGACGCTCCGTTTCATCGTGTCCGTGCTGGTTCTGCTGACGCTGAGCCGGCTGGGCCTGTCGTTGTGGATGTGGGACCGGGTCGAGGCGGCCGGCGGGCTGTGGCCGGTGCTGTTCGGCGGCCTGCGCATCGACGTCTGCCTGCTGTCCATGGTGATCGCGCTGCCGGCGGTGTTCTCGCCGTGGCTGGGGCATCGGCCGTGGGCCGCGCGCGTCACCGCCTGGTGGTTCCGCGTCTGGTGGATGCTGTACGTGCTGCTGGAAGTCTCCACGCCGCAGTTCATCGCGGAATACGACACGCGCCCGAACCGCCTGTATTTCATCTACCTGCTCAACCCGAAGGAAGTCGGCTCGATGTTGTGGCAGGGCTACAAGGGCGTGCTGCTGGCCGCCCTGGTGGTGTTGCTGGTGGCCGCGTGGCTGGCGGTCAAGCTGTTCCCGGTGCGGGTGCGCGATCCGTTCCTGGCGTGGTGGAAGCGGCCGCTGGCGTCGCTGGTGATCCTGGCGCTGGTGGTGCTGGGCGCGCGCGGCACGCTGGAGCATCGCCCCATCAACCCGGCCAAGGTCGCGTTCAGCTCGGACGCCATGGTCAATTCGCTGGCGCTCAATTCGCTCTACAGCGTGTTCGACGCCGCCTACCGCATGCGCGATGAGCGCTCGTCGGCCGCGATGTATCCGAAGATGCCGGTTGATGAGATGAACGCCATCGTGCGCGACAAGGCGGGCCTGACAGGCGCGCCGCTGGATGCGCGCTACCCCAGCCTGCACGAGCAGCAGGCCACGGTGCGGCGCGACAAGCCGCTCAACCTGGTGATCATCCTGCAGGAAAGCCTGGGCGCGCAGTATGTCGGCAGCCTGGGCGGCAAGGACCTCATGCCCAATATCGACCGGCTTGGCAAGGAGGGCTGGATGTTCCACCGCGCCTACGCCACCGGCACGCGCTCGGTGCGCGGCATCGAGGCAGTCACGGCGGGCTTCCTGCCCAGCGTGGCCGACGCGGTGGTGAAGCTGCCGCGCTCGCAGACCGGTTTCTTCACGCTGGCGCAGGTGCTGGGCAAGCATGGCTACCACTCGCGCTTCGTGTATGGCGGCGAGTCGCACTTCGACAACATGCGCGCCTTCTTCCTGGGCAACGGTTTCAACGAGGTGGTGGATCGTCCGAAGTTCGAGAACCCGGTGTTCGAAGGCTCGTGGGGCGCGTCCGACGAAGACATGTTCACCCAGGTCGACCGCCTGCTGCGCGCCGACGGCGACAAGCCGGTGTTCACGCTGGCGTTCTCGGTCAGCAACCATTCGCCGTGGGAGTATCCGGCGGGCCGCATCCAGCCGGTGGGCGATCCGGCCAGCGTCGACAACACGGTGCGCTATGCCGATTGGGCGCTGGGCCAGTTCTTCGACAAGGCGCGCAAGGCGCCGTACTGGGACAACACCGTTTTCCTGGTGATCGCCGATCACGATTCCCGCGTGTACGGCTCGATTCCGGTGCCGGTGCGGCACTTCCAGATCCCGGCCCTGATCCTGGGCGCGGGCATCGCGCCGCGCCAGGATGAACGCATCGTGAGCCAGATCGACATGGCGCCCACGCTGCTGTCGCTGATCGGGCTGGACAATGTCAACCCGATGCTGGGCGCGGACCTGACGCAACGCGATCCCAACCGCGCGCTGATGCAGTACGCCGACAATTTCGGCTACCTGCAAGGCGACAAGCTGCTGGTGCTGGAGCCGTCCAAGGCGCCGCGCGAATTCCGCTACCGCGCCGCGCCGGTCGGGCAGGACGAGACCTACGAGCCGGTCGAACCGGTGGACGAAGCCTTGAGCAAGGAGGCGCTGGCGCACGCGCTGTGGGCCAGCTGGGTCTACCGCGAAGAAAAATACCGCCTGCCTTGACTTCACCCCGTCCGGGGCTGGGGCTGGTTTGATCCCGCTCAAACCGGCCCGAAGCCAGCCCTCGCACACTCGCGCTCATGACTTTTCCCGATCCGCTCGCCGGCACGGTCCGGCCTCCCGCCCCTGATGCAACCGACGCGCCCGCGTCCGTCCCGGCCGCGCGCTGGCGCGGCTGGCCGGTGCCGCGCGGCCGCCTGGCCTGGCTGACCGGCGTGTTCAGCACGCTCATGATCGGCGTCAGCACGCTGTTCTGGTGCCTGCTGCTGTTCCCCATGGCGCTGCTGAAGCTGGCGTTGCCCTTCGCCGCCGCCCGGCGCCGCATCGATCCGATCCTCAATGGCATCGCCACGGCCTGGATCAGCGTCAATACCGCCTGGTTCACGCGCATCCAGCGCGCGCCCTGGGACGTGCGCGGCAATACCGGCTTGCGCTACGCCGACTGGTACCTGGTCAACTGCAACCACCAGTCCTGGGTCGATATCTTCGTGCTGCAAGGCTCGCTGAACCGTCGCATCCCGCTGCTGAAGTTCTTCCTCAAGCAGCAGCTGATCTACGTGCCGGTGATCGGGCTGGCGTGGTGGGCGCTGGATTTCCCGTTCATGAAACGCCATGGCAAGGCCGCGCTGCGCCGCAATCCGGCCCTGGGACGCGAGGACCAGGAAACCGCGCGCCGCGCCTGCCAGAAGTTCTCATTGGTGCCGACCAGTGTGATGGTGTTTGCCGAGGGCACGCGCTTCACCCCGGCCAAGCGTGACGCGCAGGGTTCGCCGTACCGCCACCTGCTCAAGCCCAAGGCGGGCGGGCTGGCGGTGTCGCTGAACGCGATGGGCACGCGCTTTCGTTCGATGATCGATGTCACCATCGCCTATCCGGCGGGCGTGCCCAGCTTCTGGGACATGGCCTGCGGCCGCATGGGCGAGGTGCGGGTGCGCATGCATCACGTGCCGGTGCCGCCGGCTTTCTGCGAAGGTGACTACAGCCGCGACAAGGCCTTCCGCACCGAATTCCACCACTGGCTGGGCCAGCAGTGGCAGGCCAAGGACGACGAGATCGAGGCGTTGACGGCCGATGCGGCCGCCAAGCCCCGATCGTGACAGGCGACGCTCAGACCCGCGCCGGCAGCACCGTGCCCGAGCATTCGCCGAAGCCGATGCGCGGGTAGCCGGCCTTGACGCACTCGGCGCGCATGATGACCTGGTCGCCATCCTGCAGGAAGGTGCGCTTCTCGCCCCAGGGCAGTTCGATCGGGTTCTTGCCGCCGTGGTTCAGTTCCAGCAGCGAGCCGGCTTCCGACGGCTGCGGGCCCGACAGCGTGCCGGTGCCGAGCATGTCACCCGGCTGCAGGTTGCAGCCGTTCACCGTGTGGTGCGTGATCAGCTGCGCCACGTTCCAGTACGCATCGCGGAAGTTGCTGCCCGACAGGCGGGCCGGCGCCTGCTTGCCGGCGCGCGACTGTTCGGTCGTCAGCAGCACTTCCATCCGCACGTCGTAGGCGCCCTTGGCACGGTTGGCGTCGGAGGCCAGGTACGGCAGCGGCTGCGGCTCGGACGGGCCGCGGTTCCATTGCGTGCGGAACGGCTCCAGCGCTTCCAGCGTGACGATCCACGGCGAAATGGTCGAGGCGAAGTTCTTCGCCAGGAACGGGCCCAGCGGCTGGTATTCCCAGGCCTGGATGTCGCGCGCCGACCAGTCGTTCAGGATGCACAGGCCGAACACGTGGGCGTCGGCGTCCGCCAGCGCGATGCGGTCGCCCTGCGCGTTGCCGGTGCCGACGAAAATGCCCAGTTCCAGTTCGTAGTCCAGCCGTACGCACGGGCCGAATTGCGGCGCCTCGCCCTCATTGGCGGGACGCGTCTGGCCGACCGGGCGGGCGAACTTCTGGTCCACGCCGATGCTGGAGGCGCGGCCGTGGTAGCCGATCGGCACCCACTTGTAGTTCGGCAGCAGGGGATTGTCGGGGCGGAACTGCTTGCCCACGGCGGTGGCGTGGTGCACCGAGATGTAGAAGTCGGTGTAGTCGCCGATGCGGGCGGGCGTGGTGTATTCGGCGTCGGCCTGGGCCACCAGCAGCGGCTCGACCGTGGCGCGCAGCGCGGCGCCTTCGCGCAGCGCGCGCGACAGCGCCAGGCGCAGCGCGCTCCAGTGGGCCTGGCCCAGGGCCATCAGCGCGTTCAGGCTGTCGCCCTGGCAGGCGGCCAGCGCCTCGGCGGCGGCGCCCTCGAACGGCTTGGCCGCGGCCAGCGCGGCCAGGTCGACGATCTGGTCGCCGATGGCCACGCCGGGCCGGAACGATTCCTGCGAGCCCTTGCGGCGGAACGCGGCGTAGGGCAGGTTCTGCACCGGGAAGTCCGACGCGCCGGTGTTGGCGCTGGCGACCCAGCTCTTCAGGGACGGGTCGTGGGTTTCGTTGATGGGAGTGGTCATGGCGGGAATGTCTCGTTCAGTGTTTGTAAGGGGCCGGCGGGCGCCGGGAAAATCCAAAGCCAAACGGCGATGCGCTTGCGCGCATCGCCGTGGGCGGGCGTGACGGCGGAAACGCCGGTCACGCCTTGCGGGGATCGAAGTGCTTCTTCAGGCCCTGCCAGCACCGGTAATAGTCGCCCTGCAATTCTACCGAGGCCAGCGCCTGCGCCGTCGGGCGGATCACGCGCCGCGTCTCGAACATGAAGGCCATGGTCTCGCGGATGTAGTGCGCGTGGCTGGTGTCGGCGTGCGAGGCCTTCTCGAAGGTCTCGGCGTCGGGGCCGTGGCCGCTCATGCAGTTGTGCAGGCTGGCGCCGCCGGGGGCGAAGCCGTCGGCCTTGGCGTCGTACACGCCCTGGATCAGGCCCATGAATTCGCTGGCGACGTTGCGGTGGAACCAGGGCGGACGGAAGGTGTTTTCCATCGCCAGGATGCGCGGCGGGAAGATGGCGAAGTCCATGTTGGCCGTGCCCGGGGTGTCGGACGGCGCGGTCAGCACCGTGAAGATCGACGGGTCCGGATGGTCGTAGCTGATCGAGCCGATGGTGTTGAAGTGGCGCAGGTCGTACTTGTACGGCGCGTGCGTGCCGTGCCAGGCCACCACGTCCAGCGGCGAGTGGCCGATCGCGGCGCGCCAGAAGCCGCCGGTGAACTTGGCGATCAGTTCGAAATCGCCTTCCACGTCTTCGTACCAGGCCACCGGCGTCTTGAAGTCGCGGGCGTTGGCCAGGCAGTTCGAGCCGATCGGGCCCAGTTCGGGCAGGCGCAGCGCGGCGCCGAAGTTCTCCAGCATATAGCCGCGGGCGGTGCCGTCCAGCAGTTGCACGCTGAAGCGCACGCCGCGCGGGATCACGGCGATCTCCAGCGGCTCCAGGTCGATCAGGCCCAGTTCGGTGGCCAGGCGCAGGCGGCCCTGCTGCGGCACCAGCAGCAGCTCGCCGTCGGCGTTGTAGAAATAGCGGCCCTGCATCGAGCGGTTGGCGGCATACAGGTGGATGCCGACGCCGCCCTGTTCATCGGGGCCGCCGTTGCCGCCCCAGGTCTTCACGCCCTCGACGAAGTCGGTGGGCGTGGCGGGGATGGGCAGGGGGCTCCAGCGCAGCTGGTTGGGCGTGACCGGGCCGTGGCCGAACGCGCTTTCCCAGCCGGCGGCGCCGCCGAACGGCTCGAACGGCAGGTGCTGGGCGCCCGGGCGGATCCGATACAGCCACGAACGGCGGTTCTCGCTGCGCGGCGCGGTGAAGGCGGTGCCGGACAGCTGTTCGGCGTACAGGCCGTAGGGGCATTGCTGCGGCGAATTGCGGCCCAGCGGCAGCGCGCCGGGCAGGGCTTCGGTGGCACAGTCGTTGCCGAAGCCGGTCTGGTATTGCAGTTCCATGGAATCCTCCTGGGTGGCGCGCGATGCGTGGCCGCGCGGTCTTGGTCGTGGCGCGCCGGATAGGGCCGTCCGGCGTCGATACGTCATTGTCGGAAAAATCCCCCGCTACGGCTACGGGAATGCAAAAATAGCAACTATAAATTTTGTGAATAGTAGGGGTGCCTGATGGCGGACTTGCGCGACGTCGACCTGAACCTGCTGATCCTGTTCCAGCACCTGCTGGAGGACCGCAACCTGTCCGCCGTGGCGCGGCGGCTGGACCTGTCGCAGCCGGCGGTCAGCAATGCCCTGCGCCGGCTGCGGCTGGCCTTCGGCGACGAGCTGTTCGTGCGCACCGCGCAAGGCATGCTGCCGACGCCGCGCGCGCAGCGCCTGGCCGGCCCGGTGAGCGAGGCGCTGGCGATGCTGTCGCAGGCCCTGCAGGATCAGGATGCGTTCGACGCCACCGCCAGCACGCGGCGTTTCCGCGTGGCGATGACCGACGTCGGCGAGATCCATTTCATGCCGCGGCTGATGGAAGTCTGCGTGCAGGTCGCGCCGCAGGTGCGCATCGATTCGGTGCGGGTACAGGGGCCAGACCTGTCGCGCGAGATGGAGGCGGGCCGGATCGACCTGGCCATCGGCGCGTTCGACGAGATGGGGGCGGGCACCTTGCAGCGCATGCTGTTCCGGCAGGGCTACGCCACGCTGTTCCGCCAGGCGCATCCCACCGCCCATGCCGGCATGGGGCTGAAGGCGTTCCGCGCCGAGCGCCACCTGATCGTGTCGCGCGCCGCGCCCTACGGCCAGGTGGTCCAGTCGATGGAACGGGCCGGGGTGATGCTGGCCGAGCATTTCAGCGTGCCGCATTTCTCGGCGGTGCCGTACATCGTCAGCGCCACCGATCTGCTGGCCACGGTGCCCGAGAAACTGGCGGCCAGCGCCGCGCCGCCCTTCGGCCTGCGCTACATGACGCCGCCGGTCAAGGTGCCGGCGCTGCAGACCAATATGTACTGGCAGCGCCGCTACGACCGTGATGGCGGCAACCAGTGGCTGCGCGCCCTGATCGTCAATGCGTTTGCGGTGGGTTCGCCGCCGGCGTGACCGACGCGCGGGCCTGCGCCAGCGCCTCGCGCAGCACCGCCATGTCCCCCAGATGGTTGGCCAGCAGCAGGATCAGCGCCGCGTTCATCTCCTGGCTCTGCTCGTTGCTCAGGTCGCGATGGGCGTCGATCAGCGCTTCGTAGAAGTCGTCCGGCGCGGCCAGGTTGGTTTCGGTGTTCAGCATGGATAGGGCCTCCGGGTTCAGGCGCGGCCAATCGCGCGGTTGACGGCCGACGTCACCGCGTCGGGCTGGAAGGCGCGCCAGCGCGCGGCGATGTGCTGGTCGGGGCGGATCAGATAGGCGGTGCCGGACAGCGCGTCGTAGCGCTGGGCCAGCAGACCCTCGTTGTCGACGACGCGCGCCATGTCTTCCGGCCAGCCGGCGCTATCGCAGCCGGGGCCGGCCACCAGCACGGCTTTCACCGGCACGGCGCCCAGGCGCAGCGCGCGCAGGGCCTGCAAGGTGTCGATCGCGGGCGGCTGGTCGCCGCAGAACAGGGCCAGCGTGAAACCCGCGTCCAATTGCGACAGCCACCACGGCGAGTCGCCGGGTCCGCGCACCGGCGCGTCCAGCGCCACCGCGCCGGGCCGCATGCGGCCGGCGAACGTGTCGCGGTCGGGGCTGTTCAGCGGCGAATCGGCGTAGGTGGCGGGCAGCGACAGGCGGCCGCTGTTGACTAGCGTGCGCGCGAACGCATGGGTGCGGGCCAGGTTCAGCACGGCGTTGCGGAAGCTGCGGCTGATGTCGCTCTTGGGCGTGATGAAGTCGGTGGCGCGCGACGAGTTCAGGATGTTCTCGTCGGCGGCGTGCTCGCGTTCGGCGGCGTAGCTGTCGATCAGCGATTCGGGCGCCTGGCCGGCCAGCACCAGGCGCAGTTTCCAGGCCAGGTTCTCGGCATCCTGCACGCCGCTGTTGGCGCCGCGCGCGCCGAACGGCGAGACGCGGTGCGCCGAGTCGCCGGCGAACACCACGCGGCCGTGGCGGAACTTGTCCATGCGCTCGCAGGCGAAGGTGTAGACGCTGACCCATTCCAGGTCGAATTGCGCGTCCGGGCCGAGCAGGGCGCGGATGCGCGGCAGCACGTTCTCGGGCTTGACGGCCTCGACCGGGTCGGCGTTCCAGCCCAGCTGGAAGTCGATGCGCCAGACGTTGTCGGGCTGCATGTGCAGCAGCACCGATTGATTGGGGTGGAAGGGCGGGTCGAACCAGAACCAGCGCTCGGCCGGGAAGTCGGCCTTCATCTTGACGTCGGCGATGAGGAAGCGGTCGCGGAAGATGCGGCCATGGCTTTCCTGGCCGATCAGCTTGCGCACCGGCGAACGGGCGCCGTCACAGGCCACCAGCCAGTCGGCGCGCAGCGCGTAGCCGCCTTCGGGCGTGTCGATCGACAGCACCACGCCGTCGCCCGCCTGTTCCAGGCCCACCACCTTGTTCTTCCAGCGCAGGTCGATGTTCGGTTCCTGGCGCGCCTGTTCGTACAGATAGCCTTCGGCGTAGTACTGCTGCAGGTTGATGAAGGCGGGGCGGCGATGGCCGGGTTCCGGCAGCAGGTCGAAGCGCCAGACCTCCTGGTCGCGGAAGAACACCTTGCCCACGTTCCACGACACGCCCTTGTCGACCATGCGCTGGCCGACGCCGAGGCGGTCCCAGATTTCGAGGGTGCGCTTGGAAAAGCAGATGGCGCGCGAGCCGGTGGACAGGCGGTAGTCGTCGTCCAGCACCACCACCCGCACGCCCTGGCGCGCCAGATCCAGCGCCGTGGTCAGGCCGACCGGGCCGGCGCCCACCACCACCACCGGGTGGCGCGCCTGCGTCGCGGCGGCCTGATCGGCGTGCTTCTCATAGGCGAATTCCATCGCCTGAAAGTCGATGTCTCCCACGGTTGTCTCCTGTGTGGGTCATTTTGTTCTTATGCGCGGCGCCGCGCGTCGCCCGCGGCGCATGGCCGGCGGGTCGTGCGGTGCCGTTTCAATCGGTGGAACCGCGGCCGGCGGACCGGCCGCGCGGGATCAGCCCTCCAGCTGGGCCCACATTTCCAGGTCGCGCTTGTCGGTCCAGATGCGCGGGTGGACGTGGCCGCTGGCCTCGTCGTAAGCGCGCGACACGTCGAACGGCATGCAGTGGTCGAAGATGACCCAGTCGCTGTAGCGCGGCTTCATGAAGTCGTAGACCTCGCGGTAGATCGTCTTCAGGTCCTTGCCCTCGGCCACGCCGCGGTTGACCGCGCCGTACAGGTCGGTCAGGAAGGCGCGCGTGCCGGCCAGGCCCTGGCGCACTTCGGTGGCGTTCTTCAGCGCGGGGCCGCGGCCGGGCACCATCTTTTCGGCCTCGAAGCCCGACAGCGCGTCCAGCGTGCTGGGCCAGTCGCGGAAGTAGGCGTCGCCGCAGTAGGGGGTGGACTGGTATTCGACCAGGTCGCCGGCGAACAGGATCTTCTGCTCGGGCAGCCAGGCGATGGTGTCGCCCTTGGTGTGGCCGCGGCCGACCTGCAGCAGTTTGACTTCCAGGTTGCCCAGGTTGACGGTCATCTCGCCCTTGAACGTCATGGTGGGCCAGACCAGGCCGGGGGGAATCGATTCGGCGTTGCGGAACAGGCGCGGGAAGCGGCCGATCTCGCTGGCCTTGTCCTGCTCGCCGCGTTCGGCGATCAGGTCGTAGGTGTCGCGGCTGGCCAGGATCTCCTGGGCGTTGTAGGCCGAGGCGCCGAACACGCGCACCGCGTGGTAGTGCGACAGCAGGATGTACTTGATCGGCTTGTCGGTGACTTCGCGGATGCGGCGGATGACGTCCTGCGCCATCACCGGCGTGGCCTGGGTGTCGACCACCATGACGGCCTCGTCGCCGATGATCACGCCCGTGTTGGGGTCGCCTTCGGCGGTGTAGGCATAGGCGTTGTCGGACAGCTTTTCGAACGACACGACCTTGTCGGTCAGGTCGGCGTGCGAGGCGAATTGCTTGCTCATGGAGGCTCCTTCCACTTTTATAGGAATAGGGTGTGTGGAAGGACTATAGCTTGGCGTTAGTGGTTGTGCAATACGTTTGCTATAAACGAATCGCGCCTTTTTGGCAGGGATTTCCCTTGGATTTCCAGGGCTTGCCCAAATGCATCCGGGCCGCGCAGGGCGGCCCGGACGGGAACCTTTCGGGCCACGGGCGGCCCCAGGGGTTTGGATGTTTCAAGCGGCGCGCTCAGGTCTTCTGGCACTTGGGGCAGTAATAGGTGGCCCGCTGGCCCTGGACGATGCGCTTGATCGGCGTGCCGCAGACCCGGCAGGGCTGGCCGGCGCGCTCGTAGACCGCCGCGTGGATCTCGAAATACGCGCCCGGTTCGCCGGTGGCGCCGACGTAGTCGCGCAGGGTGCTGCCGCCGGAGGTCAGGGCGTCGGCCAGGGTGGCGCGCACCATGTCCGCCAGGCGGTCGCAGCGGGCGCGCGACAGTTTGTTGGCCGGGGTCTTGGGGTTGATGCGGGCGCGGAACAGGCTTTCGGAGGCGTAGATATTGCCCACGCCGACCACCGCCATGCCGGCCAGCAGCACCTGCTTGATCGCGGCGCCGTGGTTCTTGAAGTGGTGGTGCAGCCAGGCGCCGTCAAAGCGCGGATCGAACGGCTCGATGCCGAGCTTGGCCAGCAGGGGGTGGTTTTCGACCGGTCCGTCCGCATCGGGGTGCCACAGCACCGCGCCGAAGCGGCGCGGGTCGTGCAGCCGCAGCACGGCCTGGTCGAAGATCCATTCGACGTGGTCGTGCTTGCGCAGGAATTCGCCCGGGGCCACGCTGCGCAGCGACCCGGACATGCCGAGATGCACGATCTGGGTGCCGTGGTCGAAGCGCAGCAGCAGGTATTTGCCGCGGCGGCCGCATTCCAGCACGGTGCGGCCGCCCACCAGGGCGGGCAGGTCGGCCGGGATGGGCCAGCGCATCCGGGACTCGTGGACGACCAGCCGCGTGAGGGGGCGGCCGGTGATGACGGCGTCGATTCCGCGACGCGTGGTTTCAACTTCAGGCAGTTCCGGCATGAGCCAGTGTAAGATCATCAATTGCGTGTACGAAGATTGTGCCACCAACCGGACGGGCCGCGTGAAGTCGTCTTTCAAACAAATGAATATCGGGATTGCCGCGCTGGCGCTTGCGTTGGCCTCCGCCCTGGCCCCTCAGGCCCAGGCCGCCGACAGCCGGACGCGGGATGCGACCGGCCCCCGCATGGCGCCCCAGAACCGCCAGCCAGAAACCGAGGTGATCCGCCTGCGTCCGGGCCAGCTGCCCTACGTGTCGCTGACCGCCGACATCTTCTACCGTGTCCTGGCGTCGGAAATCGCCGCCCAGCGCGGCATGTACGGCACCGCCGCCAACACCATGGTCGGCCTGGCGCGCGACACCGGCGATCCCCGCCTGGCGCGCCGCGGCCTGGAATTCCAGCTGGCCGGCGGCAACCTGCCGGGCGCCCTGGACGCCGCCCGCGTCTGGGCCCGCCTGTCGCCCAACGATCTCGAGGCCAGCTCCACCGAATTGGCGCTGGCCGCCGCCAACGGCCAGACCAAGGGGCTGTCGCAGGCCCTGCGCAACCGCATCGAGGCCTCGCGCGACAAGCCGGCCGCCATCGGCCAGGCCCTGGCCGTGCTGAGCCGCCTGAACGACCGCCGCCTGGCGCTGCGCATCCTTGACGAAGCGCTGAGCGACAGCGTGCGCAAGCTGCCCGCCGCCCACCTGGCGCTGGCCGACGTGGCCTCCGCCGCCGGCGACTACCCGCGCGCCTCCCAGGAGGCCCATGCCGCCCTGGCCGCCGACCCCAAGTCCGAACCGGCCGCCCAGCGCGTCCTCGAGTACGGCGCCAAGGTCGACCCGCAGCGCGCGCAGGCCGATGCCCGCGCCTACATCAACCGCAATCCCAACGCCCGCAAGGTCCGGCTGATGCTGGCCGGCCAGATGGCCGACGCCGGCGACTACAACGGCGCCCTGGCTGAATTGCAGGCCATGTCGCGCCGCTCGCCGGAAGACTTCGACCTGCTCTTCATGCAGGCCCAGCTGGCCTACAAGGCTGGCCAGCTGCCGCAGGCCAAGACCTTGCTGCAGCAGTACCTGGACGTCCAGAACCAGCGCCAGCGCGCCATCGTGCCGGGCGCCACCGACGCCGGCGCCGCCGCGGCCGATGCCCACGTGCTGCTGTCGCGCATCGCCGAAGACCAGGGCCAGTACGACGAAGCCATCGCCGAACTGGGCCGCATCGACGATCCGTCGCTGCGCTTCTCGGCGCGCATGCGCCAGGCCGCCCTGCGCGCCAAGTCCGGCCGGGTCGACGACGCCATCAAGATGGTCGACGCCGCCGCGCCCCAGGACGAGGAAGAGCGCACCCTGGGCGTGCTGACCAAGGCCCAGATCCTGCGCGATGCCGACCGCATCGGCCAGGCCGTGTCGGTGCTGGAAGCGGCCGACCAGGCGCTGCCCGACACCGTCGAGATCAAGTACGAGCTGGCCATGCTGTACGAGCGCCAGGACCGCCTGGCCGACCTCGAACGCATGCTGCGCCAGGTCATCGCCCTCGATCCCGAGCATGCCCACGCCTACAACGCGCTGGGCTACACGCTGGCCGACCACAACCAGCGCCTGCCCGAAGCGCTGGACCTGATCACCCAGGCGCTGGAACTGTCGCCCAACGACCCGTTCATCCTGGACAGCATGGGCTGGGTCAAATTCCGCATGGGCGACCAGGTCGCCGCCGCCGACTACCTGCGCCGCGCCTACAGCGTGCGTCCGGAAGCCGACATCGCCGCCCACCTGGCCGAAGTGCTGTGGACCCAGGGCAAGCGCGACCAGGCGGTCGAACTGCTGCGCGCCGCCTTGGCCAAGGATCCCAAGAACAAGACCGTGCTCGAGGTCGTCAAGCGCCTCGGAGTCAGCCTGTGACGGCAGCGGTCGCGACGACGCCTCGCGGGTTGGCTGGCGGCATGGCCTGGATGCGCTGGGCCCTGCTGGCCCTGCTGGCCTTCGCGCTGGCGGCCTGCACCACCACGCCCAAACCCATCGAGGGCGTCTCGGCCGACGCCTTCTCGCGCATCGGCCGTTTCGCCATCACCGTCAACGAGGAAAGCGGCAAGCAGAATGCCGTGCAGGGCGGCTTCTCCTGGTCGGACGACGGCCGCCGCTATGTGCTGGACCTGACCAACCCGCTCGGCTCGACCGAGGCGCGCGTCGAGGGCCAGCCCGGCGCGGCCAGCCTGACCAAGGCCGACGGCACCCGCCTGGTGGCCGACAACCCCGACGCCCTGGCCGAAGACGCCCTGGGCAGCAGCATGCCGGTGTCCGGCCTGCGCGACTGGCTGCGCGGCAGGCTGCCGGGCCAGCCCGAGGCCACCGACGTCTCCAACGACGAGCTGGGCCGCCCCGTGGCGTTCGAGCAGGGCGGCTGGCGCGCGCGGTTGTCGCGCTATGACACGCTCGGTCCGCAGATGCTGGTGCTCGAGCGCCAGGAGCCCGGCCGCCGCATCATGGTGCGGTTGGTCGTCAACAAGCCCTGATTGCTTCCGGTCTGTGACGTTCGCGACGGCCCTTCGGGGCCGTTGTGTCGTCTGCCGGTAGCACGTCCGTTTCGCCTCAATCGGCAAATCAGCGTTGCAAAAGCGACTCTGTTACTGATTGATAGATTCTGTTTAACCTGAATAATTCTTCCACACCCGCGCGCGCGACCCCTGCGCGCGGCATGCAAGGCCGGTGGTCGCGGATCGCACCGCCGCTTTTTTACGGAGAATGCCAATGTTCAGGAATACGCGGATCGCGACGATGCTCTTGGGGATCATCGCGGTGTTTTTCACTTTCCAGCTGCTGGTGGGCGGCATGGGTTTCGTCGCGCTGCGGCAGACCAATCAGGACGTCGGCCAGCTCTATCGCCTTTCCTCGCAACAGGTCAACGCCGTGAACACGGCCGCGCTGTCGCTGGTGGCGGCGCGCACCGACCTGAGCCGCTACGCCACGCGCGTGGCGCAGGGCAATGCCAGCGACACCACCGCGCTGCGCCTGGCGCGCCAGCGCATCGCCGCGGGCGACCGCGCCTTCCAAACCTTTGCCGGCGGCCTGTCGGCCGACGAGAAGGTCGTCTCCAAGGACCTGATCGAGGCCTACACCAACCTCAGCAACAACCTGCAGAGCGTCGGCAAGGTGCTCGAGGCCGGCGACATGGACGCCTATTTCAAGCAGGGCACGCAGCAGGTGCAGGAGCTGTTGGTGTCCGAGCGTGACGCCTTCATGAAGCGCGCCGAGACCACCGGCCAGGAGGTGATGGACGAGATCTCGCTGTTCCACATGATTTTCTCGTATCTGCTGGCCGGCATCCTGGTGCTGGGCCTGTTGATGGCGGTGGGCGCGCATGTGCTGATCCGCCGCATGATCGTGCGTCCGCTGCTGGAAGCCGGCGAGATCTTCCGCCGCATCGCCGAAGGCGACCTGACGCGCCGCGTGGCCGATCGCGGCCGCAACGAGATCGGCGCGCTGCTGAGCGCGCTGCGCGCGATGCAGGACAGCCTGGTGCGCACGGTGTCCACGGTGCGCCGCGGCGTCGATGAGATCAACGTCGGCGCGCGCGAGATTTCGTCCGGTAATGCGGACCTGTCCAGCCGCACCGAAGAGCAGGCCGCCTCACTCGAGGAAACCGCGGCCAGCATGGAAGAGCTGGCCACCACCGTGAAGCAGAACGCCGACACCGCGCGCGAAGCCAACCGTATGGTCGCCGCCTCGGCCGCCGTGGCGCAACGCGGCGGCGAGGCCGTCTCCAGCGTGGTCGAGACCATGCGCGCCATCTCGGGCAGTTCGTCGCGCATTTCCGACATCGTCGGCGTGATCGACGGCATTGCCTTCCAGACCAACATCCTGGCGCTCAATGCGGCCGTGGAAGCCGCGCGCGCCGGCGAGCAGGGCAAGGGCTTTGCCGTGGTCGCCAGCGAGGTGCGCACGCTGGCCCAGCGCAGCGCCGCCGCCGCCAAGGAAATCAAGCAGCTCATCGAGGACTCGGCGCAGAAGGTCGGCGTCGGTTCCGAGCAGGTCGAAACCGCGGGCGCCACCATGCGCGAGATCGTCGATTCGGTGCAGCGCGTGACCAGCCTGATGGGCGAAATCTCCGCCGCGTCGGAAGAGCAGGCCACCGGCATCGACCAGGTCAACCGCGCGGTGACGCAGATGGACGGCGTGACCCAGCAGAACGCCGCGCTGGTGGAGCAGGCCGCCGCCGCGGCCGGCGCGCTCGAAGAGCAGGCGCGCCAGCTGGCGGGCGCCGTGGCCGTGTTCAAGCTGCCGGAGGGGCAGGTGATCGAGGCGCCGGCCGAGCGCCTGGCCGGCCGCGTCGCGCCGCAGATCGCCTGATCCGGGGCCGTGCCGACGGTCCTTCTTTGCCGCGCCTGGCGCCGCCGTGTCCGGCGGATCGCTAAAATCGACGCAATCGTCCTTTTTCCCGATCCGCCGTGACTCTCTACGACGTACCCGCGCCCGCCAAGGTGAACCTGTTCCTGCACGTGGTGGGCCGCCGTCCCGACGGCTACCACCTGCTGCAGACCGCCTTTCGCTTCATCGACCTGTGCGACACGCTGCATTTCGAGGCGCGCGCCGATGGCGTCATCAGCCGTGCCGCGGAATTGCCCGGCGTGTCCGAAGCGGACGATCTCACCCTGCGCGCCGCCCGCGCGCTGCAACAGGCCACCGGCACGCGCCAGGGCGCGCAGATCGCGCTGGAAAAGCGCATTCCGCAGGGCGGCGGACTGGGCGGCGGATCGAGCGACGCGGCCACCGTGCTGATCGCGTTGAATCGCCTGTGGGGCACCGGCCTGTCGCGGCGCGAGCTGATGGACCTGGCGCTGCCGCTGGGCGCGGACGTGCCGGTGTTCGTGTTCGGCCAGTCCGCTTTTGCCGAGGGCGTGGGCGAAAAACTGACGGCGCTGGACCTGCCGGCGCGGGCCTATCTGGTGGCGCAGCCGGACGCGAGCGTGCCGACCGTTGGAATTTTTTCCGCACCCGATTTGACAAGGGATTCTTCTTACATCACAATAGCTGACTTTCTTGCTTCGCCTACATTTTCCTTCGGGAAAAATGATTTGGAGCCGGTGGTCTACCGTCTTTATCCTGAGGTTCTCAGGGCATCGCGGTGGCTTGCAGAGCAGGGTGTGTTGAAAGACACGGGAACCCAAGTTCGCATGTCGGGATCTGGCGCGTGTTTATACGCCGAGTTTTCCGAACTTTCGGAGGCCGTTTTGGCGAAAACGGAAATTACCGCTACAATGCGCGGCGCTGTTGAAGCAAACTGCAAAACCAACAGCACAACGCATCCACGGTTCCGGTTAGTGCAGGCATGTCCTGGGTTGACTGAACATCCGTTGCGGAATTGGATTGCAAGATAGTTGGGGAGTCGCCAAGCTGGTTAAGGCACCGGATTTTGATTCCGGCATGCGAAGGTTCGAATCCTTCCTCCCCAGCCAACCGAATACATAACAAAGCTGTTGAACACGCCTGTAAGACACTGGCCCGGGTTCAGCAGCTTTTTTATTTTCCGGTTTCAGCAGGTTCTCGCATCACCTCGTTAGTGTCTCGAAACGACCATCGCATCATCCATCATGGCAAACGATAGCTTCATGATCTTCACGGGCACGGCCAATACTCGGCTGGCCGTGGACGTAGTCAACCACCTCGATATGTCCCTGGGCAAGATGACCGTCGGTCGCTTCTCCGACGGCGAGGTGATGGTCGAGATCAACGAAAACGTGCGCGGCAAGGACGTCTTCGTCCTGCAGCCCACCTGTGCGCCTACCAATGACAACCTGATGGAAATCATGGTGATGGTCGATGCCCTGCGCCGCGCTTCGGCCGGCCGCATCACCGCCGCGATTCCCTATTTCGGCTACGCCCGCCAGGACCGCCGCCCGCGTTCGGCGCGCGTCGCGATCTCGGCCAAGGTCGTGGCCAACATGCTGCAAGTGGCTGGCGTCGACCGCGTCCTGACGATGGACCTGCACGCCGACCAGATCCAGGGTTTCTTCGACATTCCCGTGGACAACATCTACGCGGGCCCGATCCTGCTGGGTGACATCTGGCGCCGCAATTTCTCGAACCTGGTCGTCGTGTCCCCGGACATCGGCGGCGTGGTGCGGGCCCGCGCGCTGGCCAAGCAGCTCGAAGCCGACCTGGCCATCATCGACAAGCGTCGTCCGCGCGCCAACGTGTCGGAAGTGATGAACATCATCGGTGAAGTCGACGGCCGCACCTGCATCATCATGGACGACATGGTCGACACCGCCGGCACGCTGTGCAAGGCGGCCCAGGCCCTGAAGGACCGCGGCGCCGGCGCCGTTTACGCCTATTGCACGCACCCCGTGCTGTCGGGCGGCGCCATCGACCGCATCGAGGCGTCGGAACTGGACGAACTGGTCGTCACCGACACCATTCCGCTCTCCGAGCAAGGCCAGGCCAGCGGCAAGATCCGCCAGCTTTCGTGCGCCGCGCTGCTGGGCGAGACCATCCTGCGTATCTCGAACGCGGAATCGGTCAGCTCGCTGTTCGTCGACTGACGCCAGCCTCCCCGTTTTTTGTGTCTTGCTGGTCGCGGCAAGACGCAAGCAACACGGCGCACCTGTTGTGCGCCGTGATCACAACCGGCGAAGTCCGCTTCGCCAATTTTTGTTTTTGGAGTTTTCCATGAAATTTACTGCCACTGCGCGTAGCGTCCAGGGTTCGAGTGCGAGCCGCCGCCTGCGCCGCGCGGGCCGCGTTCCCGCCATTGTCTATGGTGGTACGGCTGCCCCGTTGAACATCGAACTCGACCACAACGAGATCTACCACGCCCTGCGCAAGGAAGAATTCCACGCTTCGATCCTGCAAATGCAGCTCGAAGGCGCCAAGGACGAACAGGTCCTGCTGCGTTCGGTTCAATGGCACGCCTACAAGCCGCAAGTCCTGCACGTGGACTTCCAGCGCGTCGACGCCAACCAGGCGCTGCGCACCAAGGTGCCGCTGCACTTCGTGAACGCTGAAGTCTCGCCGGCCGTCAAGCTGAGCGGCGCGATCATCAGCCACGTCGCCACCGAACTGGAAATCACCTGCCTGCCGTCGGCGCTGCCCCAGTTCATCGAAGTCAACCTGGCCGACATCCTGGCCGGCGCTTCGATCCACCTGGCCGACATCAAGCTGCCGATGGGCGTGACCTACGTCCCGCACGGTGGTGAAGAGAACCCGCTGCTGGCCGCCGCTGTCGTCAAGGGTGGCGCTGCCGCCGACGACGCCGACGCCGCTCCGGCTGCTCCCGCCGCCTAAGTCCTGCCGGAAAGCTTCGGCTTTCCCGCGGCTTGCGCCCGAAACCCTGCGTGTGCATTTGCATGCGCAGGGTTTTTTGGTTTAAACACCCCCCATCATGTCTATTCCCATACGCCTCATCGTGGGATTGGGTAACCCCGGTCCCGACTACGAAACCACCCGCCACAACGCGGGCTTCTGGCTGGCCGACCACCTGGCGGACGACCTGCGCGCTTCGTTCGCGCTGGAGAAGTCGTTCTTCGGCATGGTGGCCAAATCCCGCCTGGGGGCCGACAACGTCCTGCTGCTCAAGCCCAACACCTACATGAACCGTTCCGGCCAGGCGGTCGGGGCGCTGGCGCGCTTCTACAAGCTGACGCCGGAGCAGGTGCTGGTGCTGCACGACGAACTCGACCTGATGCCGGGCCAGGTGAAACTCAAGCAGGGTGGCGGCCACGCCGGCCACAACGGCCTGAAGGACATCCAGGCCGCGCTGGGCAGCCCGAACTTCTGGCGCCTGCGCATCGGCATCGGCCATCCGCGCACGCTCGGCCTGGCGCAGCAGGTGGCGGACTTCGTGCTGCATCCGCCGCGCCGCGAGGAACAGAAGGAGATCGAGGCGGTCATCGACCGCTGCCGCGCCGTGGTGCCCGCCATGCTGGCTGGCGACTTCGCGCTGGCCACCCGCCAGTTGCACAGCGGCAACGACGCCTGATGGACGGCGCTCCGGCTTTCGCCGAACCGCGCAAGCTGCGTTTCCGCAGCGAGCTGGCGGACTTCTGGCGCTTCGTGCGCCATCCGCATCCGGCGCGCCGCCTGCCTGGCCGCACGCCGGCGATCGGTTGGGTGTCGGACTGGTGGCCGGGCGTCGGCCCCGGACGCCTGCTGGCCTGGGCCGCGGTGCTGTGGCTGATCAATCTGTTCGCCCTGGGGCCGGTGGCGGTCGCCGCGGCCGGCGCCGGCGGCGTCACGCATCGGCTGGACCCGGCCAACATCCCCTGGCTGACGGCGGTGATCTGGGCCCCGCTGGTCGAGGAAATGCTGTTCCGCTATGGCCTGCGCCGGCCCAAGCAGGCGCTGTGGCTGTGCCCGGCGCTGCTGCCGGTGGTGCTGTACGGGCCGCGCATCTGGACCGGCCTGCTGCTGGCCGCCTTCGTGCTGCTGGCCTGCTGGTCGCTGCGCCCGCGTTCGGAGCCGCTCAAGGGCTGGAACACCGCCTGGCGGCGCCATTACCTGAAGCACTTCGGCTGGGTCTTCCACCTGGTGGCGCTGACCTTCGCCGCCGTGCACCTGACCAACTTCGTCTTCAATCACACGCCGTACTGGCTGCTGCCGCTGCTGGTGCTGCCGCAATGGGTCACCGGCCTGGTGCTGGGCTGGATCCGCATCCGCCGGGGCATCGGCGCGGCGATCGCGCTGCACGCCATGTTCAACGCCGGCCCCATTTTGCTGATCTGGGCCGTGATGCGCTGGGCTCCCACGGCGGCCGGTTGAGCCGTCCGTCCCCCTGGGCGCGGTCATCATGGCGCGTCGCCCGGCGGGGTAAACTAGAACGTTAACGATCAATACCGTACTTACACAGGATTCCCATGGCTCTGCAATGCGGCATCGTCGGCCTGCCCAACGTTGGCAAATCGACACTCTTCAACGCTCTGACCCGCGCCGGCATCGCCGCCGAGAACTATCCGTTCTGCACCATCGAGCCGAATGTCGGCGTGGTCGAGGTGCCGGATCCGCGTCTGCAGAAGCTGGCCGAGATCGTCAAGCCCGAGCGCATCCTGTCGGCCACGGTCGAGTTCGTCGACATCGCCGGCCTGGTGGCGGGCGCCAGCAAGGGCGAAGGCCTGGGCAACCAGTTCCTCTCGCACATCCGTGAAACCGACGCCATCGTCAACGTGGTGCGCTGCTTCGAGGATCCCAACGTGATCCACGTGGCCGGCAAGGTCGACCCGATCGCCGACATCGAAGTCATCGAAACCGAACTTGCGCTGGCCGACCTGCAGACCGCCGAAAAGGCCCTGCAACGCCACCAGAAGACCGCGCGTTCCGGCGACAAGGAATCGCAGCGCCTGGTCGCCGTGCTGGAAAAGTGCGTGGCGCAGCTGAACGAAGCCAAGCCGATCCGCGCGCTCGACCTGTCCACTGAGGAAAAGGCCGACATCGCCCAGCTCTGCTTCATCACCGCCAAGCGCGCGATGTACGTGGGCAACGTGGCCGACGACGGCTTCACCGACAACCCGCTGCTGGACCGCCTGACCGAATTCGCCGCCGCCCGCAACGCGCCGGTGGTCGCCATCTGCGCCGCCATCGAATCGGAAATCGTCGACCTGGACGACGCCGACCGCCAGGCTTTCCTGTCGGACATGGGCATGGAAGAACCGGGCCTGAACCGCCTGATCCGCGCCGCCTTCAAGCTGCTCGGCCTGCAGACCTACTTCACCGCCGGCGTGAAGGAAGTACGCGCCTGGACCGTGCCGATCGGCGCCACCGCGCCCCAGGCCGCGGGCGTGATCCACACCGACTTCGAACGCGGCTTCATCCGCGCGCAGACCATCGCGTATGAAGACTACATCGCCTACAAGGGCGAGCAGGGCGCCAAGGAAGCGGGCAAGATGCGGGCGGAAGGCAAGGAATACATCGTGCAGGATGGCGATGTGATGAATTTCTTGTTCAACGTCTGACGGGTTTTGCTGGATCTCGGTGGCGCTCAGTAGCGCTTGGTGGACAGGTTGGCCCATTTGAAATCAATGGGTTGCGTAAACAATACGGTCTGCTGAGCGTTCCTATTGTTCATCGAGGTCCAGAAAATTCGGGGGTAGCGTTGGGGGTACTCGTGTTCAACCGTGGGGGTACATCTCCCCGCAGTGGAGTCCAACGATGCCCGAGAATCTACTCACCGACCTCAAGGTCAGGTCGGCCAAATCGACTGATCGAGACTGGAAACTTTCAGACGGCGGGGGCTTGTTCCTGCTGGTCAAGCCTACTGGCGGCAAGCTCTGGCGGTGGAAGTACCGCCTGCAAGGCAAGGAGAATCTCTTTGCCATTGGCGGCTTTCCTCAAGTAAGTCTTGCGGAGGCACGTGCGGCCCGTGAGAAGGCACGCGCCTTGGTCAAGCAAGGCATCCATCCCGCCCATGAGCGGCGGCAGGTCAAGGAGCGCAACCTGGAGGCGCTGGAGGAGCGTAAGCGCGCTCGTGAAAGCTCGTTCGCCAAGGTGGCGAAGGCGTATCTGGCCGAGATCAAGCCAGTTTTCGCGCTCAGTTCCTACCGCACGAAAGAATCCCGTATCAGGAAGTACCTGTCGCCGAAGTTCGACAGCATGCCAATGAGCGACATTGGCGTGAAGCAAATCCGCCCGCTGCTGGAGGAGTGCAAGACCCACGGCGCGTGGGCAGCCATCCACGTCAAGGGCGACCTGTCGGCCATTTTCGAGTTCGCGGTGGTGCGGGGGCTGGTCGAGGCCAATCCGATCCCCAGCCTGCGTGGGCTGCTGCGCGTGCCGTTCAGCGAAAGCAAGGCGGCGATGACGCGAGAGCAAATTCAGAAGTTCTATCAGGAGTTGCGCGGCTACCGGGGTTATCCGGAAACCTCGCTGTGCCTGCGGCTGATTGCGCTGACAGCCTGCCGTCCAGGGGAAGCGGCGGATGCCGAGTGGGACGAGTTCGACTTTGAGGATGCGCTGTGGCGTCGGCCTGCGGCGAAGATGAAAGCGCGGCGCGACCATGTCAGCCCGCTATCCACGCAGGCCATAGCGGTGCTGAAAGATTTGCAGCACATCACGAGTGGCGGACGCTATCTGTTCCCGCATCGAAGCGGAAAGGGCTTCACCACGCCCAATCGGCTCACCTACGCCATGCGCGACATGAACCTGGGCCGGGGTACGACGCCGCATTGCTGGCGGACGACCTTTTCGACCTGGGCCAATGAGAACGGATACCGGCCTGATGCGATTGAGCGGCAGCTTGCCCACGTGGAAAGCAACAAGGTTCGGGCCACGTACAACAAGGCGTTGCTGCTGGATCAGAGAAGGACGCTGTTGCAGGACTGGGCGGACTATCTGAGTGCTGCGGAAGGCAGCGTCACGGCATAGGGGCGATTTGGCCGGGTGTTGCAGAACGAATGGACAGGGGTGGCCTTTTCCTTTTCTGGATAGGGCCGTTGTCTCTTGAGGGCTGTTCCCTTGCCATTTGCCTTTGCCCAAGGCTAGGCGCTAGAAATGGGGTAAACAATGGAGTAAATGGGGTAATTGCGAATTGCCTGCCCCTTTTTGAGATTCATGTCGCTCATTTCCTTCCTGGTCGCCCGTGCCAGCCCCTCACGACCGGTCGAATGTTCAGGAAACGGGGTAGTCAAACACCGGTAATGAGGCATTTTTAGAGACAATGCCCCATTTAATGGCTATGATTACCCCATTTAGCTAGCCTAGGCTTACATTTTCATGCACTCGCTCACGCCTGAGTACCTTGCCGCGCTTCGCTTCGATGGCACCCAGGCCGCCACGTTGCGCACACTTGGCGAGTACCAGGGTAAGCAGCAACTCTACGCTGCGCAGTCGCCCGAAGCCCTCAAGGGGCTACGCCAGATCGCGGTGGTGGAGTCCACCGAGTCATCCAACCGGCTGGAAGGCGTTGTCGTCGCACCCTCGCGGTTGAAGTCTCTGGTCATCCGCAACGCAACGCCAAAGAGCCGTTCCGAACAGGAGATCGCCGGCTACCGTGATGCCCTGGCGCTGATTCACGAGTCCGCTACGCACATGCCCTTCTGCGAAGGCGTGGTGCTGCAACTGCACACCCTGCTGTATCGCTACATGCCGCAAGCGGGCGGGCGCTGGAAAGCCACCAATAACGACATCATCGAACGCCATCCGGACGGCACATCGCGGCTACGCTTTCAGCCGGTCGCTGCGCACCTGACGCCGATGGCCATGGCCGATCTGACTCGGCACTACGCCACCGCCCTGGATCAGCACCTGGCCGACCCACTGGTGCTAGTGCCGCTGGCAATGCTCGACTTCCTGTGCATCCACCCCTTCCCGGACGGCAACGGCCGCATGTCCCGCTTGCTGACCCTGCTGCTGCTCTACCACTTCGATTACGTGGTGGGCCGCTACATCAGCCTGGAACGCATCTTCGAGGACACCAAGGAAGGCTACTACCAGACGCTGGAAGCCAGCTCGCAGGGTTGGCACCAGGGGCAGCACAACGTCAAACCCTGGCTCGACTACTTCTGGGGTGCCTTGCTACGGGCCTATCGTGAGTTCGAGGAGCGTGTCGGTACCATCGAGCGAGGCCGTGGCAGCAAGGGCGACCGGGTGCGCGCAGACGTCTTGGGTCGCAGTCTGCCGTTTTCGATTTCCGAGATTGAAGAAGCCTGCCCAGGAGTGAGCCGGGATATGGTGCGGTTGGTACTGCGGGCGATGAAGTCAGAGGGATTGATCGAGTCCATGGGCAAGGGGCGAGGAGCGAAGTGGAAACACGTCAAGGTAGAGGGGGGAAACTAATGCAACAGCCCCTTACGCACTATCAAAGCCAGTACTACGCATGGCTTCTGACGCGCCGCGCGGCAGGCGACTCCGTGGAGTCGCTGGCATCAACGCTGGTCGACTCGCAGGTTGATCTCAATCCGCATCAGGTCGATGCGGCCCTCTTCGCATGCCGCAATCCCCTTTCGCGCGGTGTGCTCCTCGCTGACGAAGTGGGTCTCGGCAAGACCATTGAAGCGGGCTTGGTGATCTCACAACGCTGGGCGGAACGGCGGCGCAAGATTCTCATCATCGTCCCGGCCAACCTGCGCAAGCAGTGGCACCAGGAGTTGCAGGACAAGTTCGGCCTTCAAGGGCTGATTCTCGAAGCCAAAAGCTATAACGCGATCCGCAAGAAGGATCGACAGAATCCGTTCCTCTTTGCCTCTGGCCCGGTCATCTGTTCCTATCAGTTCGCCAAATCCAAGGCTGATGATGTAAAGAGCATCGACTGGGACTTGGTCGTCCTTGACGAAGCGCATCGCCTGCGCAACGTCTACAAGACCAGTAACGTCATTGCCAAGACTCTCAAGGAGGCGCTATCGCACGTTCACGCCAAAGTACTACTGACCGCAACGCCGTTGCAGAACTCATTGCTCGAACTCTATGGACTGGTCAGCTTCATCGATGACCGCGTGTTCGGAGACCTTGACAGCTTTCGCTCGCAATTTGCTGGCCGGGAACAGGCCTTCAACGGCCTGCGTGACCGGCTGGCTCCCATCTGCAAGCGCACTCTGCGCAAACAAGTCCAGCCCTATGTGTCGTATACCGCGCGCAAGGCCATCATCCAGGAGTTCACGCCGTCGAGTGAGGAGCAAGAACTGTCCGGACTCGTCGCTGATTACTTGCGCCGTCCCAACCTGAAGGCCATGCCCGAGGGGCAGCGCCAACTGATTTCACTGGTGCTGTGGAAGCTGCTCGCGTCCAGCTCGCACGCGATCGCGGGCGCGCTGGAGACGATGGCCAAACGGCTTCAGGGCGTGCTCGATGAAACCACCGAAGTTCCCGACCTGACCGAGGAACTCGACGAGGACTACGAATCGCTGGACGAAACCGCCGATGAGTGGAGCGACCAAGACTCCGCTTCTGCGGCACCGAACCGCTCAGAGCGAAATGCCATCGCGCAGGAAATCGAAGAGCTTCGCCACTTCAAGGCGCTGGCAACCAACATCCGCGACAACGCCAAGGGCAAGGCGCTGCTCACCGCGCTGGATCGCGCCTTCGCCGAACTGGACCGGTTGGGCGCGGCACGGAAGGCCATCATCTTCACCGAGTCCAAGCGCACACAGGAGTACCTCCTCAGTTTGCTGGCTGACACGCCATACGGCGACGGCATCGTGCTCTTCAACGGCACCAACAGCGATCAGCGTGCACAGGCGATCTACAAGGATTGGCTGAAGCGCCACGACGGCACCGACCGTATCACCGGCTCCAAGACCGCCGACACCCGTGCGGCACTGGTCGAGCACTTCAAGGAGCGCGGCAAGGTCATGATTGCCACCGAAGCCGGAGCCGAGGGCATCAACCTCCAGTTCTGCTCGCTCGTGATCAACTACGACCTGCCGTGGAACCCGCAGCGCATCGAGCAACGCATCGGGCGCTGCCATCGCTACGGTCAGAAGCACGACGTGGTAGTTGTGAACTTCGTTGATCTCAGCAATGAGGCGGACAAGCGCGTCTACGAATTGCTGGCGCAGAAGTTCCAGCTTTTCGAGGGTGTGTTTGGCGCCAGCGACGAAGTGTTGGGCGCCATCGGTTCTGGCGTCGATGTCGAGCGGCGCATTGCTGATATCTATCAGAACTGCCGAGAGCCCGAGGAAATTAAATCCAGTTTCGAGCAACTCCGACTTGACCTTTCGGGAGAAATCAGCGAAGCCATGGTCAAGACGCGCCAGCTCCTCTTAGAGAACTTCGACGAGGAAGTACGAGGCAAACTCCGCGTCCGCGCGGAAGACAGCCGCAGCGCCCGGAGTCGTTTCGAGCGGATGCTGATGGAGCTGAGCCGAGCGGAACTGGACAAGTTCGCGAGCTTCGATGACGACGGGTTCCATCTGGAGCGTGTGCCGGACGGTATCAATACTAGCGAACGTGCCGGTATCGAACTAGGACGTTATGAATTGCCCCGCCGCTCCGGCGACGCGCACCTGTTCCGAGTCCATCATCCGCTGGCCATGTGGGTTACCGAGAAAGCCAAGGCCCGCATGCTTAACGCCGCCAAGCTCGTATTCGACTACGACGCATACGGCACCAAGGTGAGCACTCTGGAGCCTTATCGCGGCAAGGCGGGTTGGCTAACAGTGAGGCTCATTGAAGTCGATGCGCTGGGTAACCAGGAGCAGCATCTGCTGGTCACGGCCGTTACGTCGGACGGTATTGCTTTACTAGAAAACGATCCTGAGAAGCTCCTCCGCCTGCCCGCCGTTGCCCAACCGCCCAGCCTGTTTAGCACCGAGGCGCACTCTGCGCTGTCGTCCAACGTTGAGATTCGCAAAGCTGAGCTGCTGCGCGAGATCAATCAGCGCAATCTCGGCTACTTCGAGCAGGAAGTCCAAAAGCTGGATGCGTGGGCCGATGACTTGAAGCTGGGCCTTGAGCAGGAAATTAAAGAGACTGACCGGCAAATCAAGGATGTGCGCAGCACTGCGGCCACCGCGCCGACGTTGAATGAAAAGCTTGCCTGGCAGAAGAGGCAACGGGAGCTTGAGGCCAAGCGGAGCAAGCTGCGGCGGGAATTGTTCGCCCGGCAAGACGAAGTGGAAGCTCAGCGCAACGACCTCATCAGCCAGTTGGAATTGCAGCTTCAGCAGCAAGTGGAGGAGCACATGCTGTTCACCATCGAGTGGGAACTGAAATGACGACAAAAAGAGAGATTTCTAGGGGGGCAATCTGGAGGCAATGGGACCTGCATGTCCACACGCCCGCATCGTTCCATTGGTCGGGAGATAGGTTCGATGTCGATCTCTCTTCGGCAAAAAGCAAGAGGCTGGTCGATGAAATGATCGAAGCGATGAACAATGCCGAACCGGCTGTGTTCGCGATCATGGATTACTGGACCTTTGACGGCTGGCTTGCACTACGAAGGCGTCTCAAGGACGAAGACGCCCCTGCCCTAAAAAAGCTCGTCCTTCCAGGAATCGAACTTCGGCTTGCCGCGCCAATGAAGGGGCGACTGAACGCACACGTACTGTTCTCGAACGAGGTCGATGAACAGGTGCTTAGGGATTTCATATCTGCCTTGCGCATTGAGTTGGTGGACAGGCCGCTTTCTGAGCCTGCGTTGAGAGAACTTGCCAGGAAGGTCGGCGAGGACAAGTTGAAGCATCATGGCTTCAAGAAAGCCGATGTAGATGCTTCCGACGAGAAAGCTCTGCTCGCTGGAGTGGTGATTGCGGAGATCAACGCTGATTCGTACAGGGACGCGATTCGGAAGGTTCCGAACGAGCACGCGATCGGCCTTATGCCGTTTGATACGAATGACGGACTGGCAGAGGTTGGATGGCAAGAGCACTACGCCTATGCCATGAACCTCTTTCAAACCTCTCCGATTTTCGAAACACGAGACGCCGACTTGCGCGGCGCATTTGTTGGTGAGCAGACAGCCGGCAACGCCAAGTGGTTCAAGAACTTTCAAGCGGGCCTGAATAATATTCCGCGCTTGGCAGTCTCAGGAAGCGATGCCCATTGCTTCGTTGGAACAACTGGCGACAACAACAAGCGGGGCTATGGCGACTACCCCTCCGGGAAGAGGACGTGGATCAAAGCCGACCCAACGTTCCATGGCCTCAAGCAAGCCATTCTTGAGCCGGCTAAGCGCTCCTTCATTGGTGACAAGCCGCCCAAGGTTCAAGAAGTTGAGTCCAACAAGACCTTTTACATCGAGTCGATCGAGATCAGCAAAACAGGGAACAAGGCCGGTGTCGGGCGGTGGCTGCATGGCTGTGATATCCCGCTGAATCCCGATCTTGTCGCCGTCATTGGGAACAAGGGAAGCGGCAAGAGCGCTTTGGCGGATGTCATCGCTACGCTCGGCAACTCCAAGCAATCCAAGCACTTCAGCTTCTTGAAGAAGGATCGCTTTTGGGGTAAGACCGGCGAACCCGCACGCCACTTCACCGGAACGCTGACCTGGCGAGACGAAAGCACCGAGTCCAGGCCGTTGAATGAGACGCCATCAGAGGAGAAGGCGGAGCTTGTTCGCTACATCCCGCAGGGCTACTTCGAAGAGCTTTGCAATGAGCACGTATCAGGTAAGTCGAACGCATTTGAGAAGGAACTGAGGTCAGTGATTTTCTCCCATGCGAGCGAAGAAATGAGGCTTGGCGCGCTCGACTTCGATCAGTTGACAGAGCAGCAGGAGCAGTCGCTCAGGAATCGATTGGGTGAGTACCGTAAGGAATTGGCATCGACCAACGCAGACATCGTTCGCATCGAGGAGCAACTCCAACCCATTGAGCTGAAGAAACTCACCGATCTGCTCTTGCTTAAGGGCAAGCAGATCGAGGAACACGACAAGCTGAAGCCTGCGGAGGTCGCGGCGCCGACTGAAGCAATGAGCCCCGAGCAGAAACAAGCGGCTGAAGGCTTGGCGGCAGCAAGTCAACAGGCGGAAGCCGCCAGAAAGCGCAGCCAAGAGATCGCTGGCGAGACCACTGAACTGGCCAAACGTCAGAAGGCTATAGGGAATATTCGTGAGCAGTTGAGATTGCTGCAACGTTCTTTTGATCAAGCCGAAAAGACCGTCTCCGATGATGTCAAAATTCTTGGCTTCGCTTGGAGCGATCTCGCTGCCATCGAAATCAAGACCGCCGTCTTGGACGAGAAAGCGACCGAGTTGACGACGAAGCAAGGCGAGATAAAGATCGAGGCTGAAAAGCTGGCGGAAGCCCTCAATGACGTGACCGCAACACAACAAGGTTTCACCGAAAAGTTGAACGCACCGCAACAGCAATATGAGGCCTACCAGCGCCAACTTGCGGAATGGAACACGAAGCGCGACGAACTCATCGGCTCAATCACCGAGCCCGAGACCAAGGTCGGATTGGAAACCAGGATCGAGCAGATCAAGGAGCTTCCGCAGCAGCTCAAGGATTTGGAAACGAGGCGTTTGCAGTTGTCCGGGGAAATCTTCGACACCCTCGATGCACAGCGGCGCGCGCGCGCGGAACTGTTCAAGCCGGTGCAGGACCTGATTCAGAAGAATGTCCTGATACGCGAGGACTACAGGCTGCAGTTCCAGGCAACGCTGGCGGCATCCGCTGATGCTATCGCCGACCAATTGTTTGCTCTGATCAAGCAGACCTGGGGTGACTTTCGCGGGCAGGACGAAGCACTGGCGACCATCAGAAGATTGTTCGATGACCATGACCTGAACACCAAAGATGGGGCGCTAGCTTTCATTGCTTCCTTGCAGGAGAAGGTTTTGGCAGCGTCCAAGGCCTCCGGTTCAGACGTCGGGATATTCAGCTTGCTGAAGAAGGGGCAGCCGGCCGCGGCCGTCTATGACCTCCTCTTTGGCTTGAACTTCCTTGAGCCTCGCTACTCGCTGCTCTTCCAGGACACGCAGATCGAACAACTGTCCCCTGGACAGCGCGGCGCTCTCTTGCTGATTTTTTACTTGTTGGTGGACAAGGGAAAGACGCCGATCATTCTCGACCAACCGGAGGAGAACTTGGACAACGAGACGGTGTTCCGTTTGCTGGTTCCTGTTCTCTCGGAAGCCAAGAAGCAGCGGCAGATCATCATGGTCACGCACAACCCCAACTTGGCTGTTGTGTGCGATGCAGAGCAGATCATCCATGCAAGGTTCGACCGAGCGTTGGACTCCACCATCAGCTATGAATCGGGCGCCATCGAGAACACGGGGCTGAACGAAGTCGTCGTGACCATACTGGAAGGTACGAAACCCGCATTCGAGAACCGATACGGGAAGTACCACTGACATGGCAGCCCTTGAACCACAGCACATGACCGTCCTGAAGAAGATTCTGGCGGAGCGCTTCGTGCCCTCATTGCCGCCGCTTCTGGACACCGCCAAACCTGCGGCGGAACAACAGGCCAAGCAGCTCTCACGCGCCTTTAGCGCTTTCGTGCTGCACAAGTTGCTCGACATCACACCGCAGGAAGCCGCCGCGTCGGTCGTAGATGATTTCAACGACAAAGGCATCGATGCTGTCCACTACGACGAGGATTCGGAAACCCTTTACCTGCTGCAAACCAAGCTGAAGGAGTCCGAACAGTTCAAGCAGGAAGACGCGCTGCCGTTCTGTGAGGGCATCCGCTTGTTGATCCGCCAGGAGTTCGCCGGGTTCAACAGGAACTTCACGAACCGGAAGGCGGACATCGAAGCGGCGCTCGATGCGTGCAGCCATATCAAACTAGTCGTGCCCTACACGGGCGATGGCATTTCCAAAACGGCCAGCGATGCCTTGCAGGCGCTGCTCGACGATGAAAGCCTCGACGAGGAGCGGCTCGACAAGCAAGTGGCGTACTACACCGCAGCCGAGGTCACCCGCGACCTGCTGGCGGAACAGGTCTACCAGCCCGTTCATACCGACATCGGCTTGCAGAAGCACGCGAAGGTCGAAACCCCGCGCACAACGTACTACGGCATTGCCCGCCTGACCGATCTCGTGGCGCTGCACAGGAAAGAAGGCAAGGCGCTGTACGAGCGCAACATCCGCTACTTCCTCGGCAGCAGTAAATCGGATGTCAACAAGGCTATCAAGACAACCTTGCTCGACGCCCCGGCAGACTTTTTCTATCTCAACAACGGCATCACTGCCGTTTGCGACTTGATCGAACCCAAGGCCGCAAAGAACGGTTTCCGGAAATTCAAGGTTCGCGGCTTGTCCATCATCAACGGTGCGCAGACGGTGGCATCCGCCGCCGAGTTCGTGGCCCAGCATCCGGGCAGCAACATCGACGATGCCAAGGTGATGCTCACCTTGATCAAGGCTCCGGCGGATGGTCCGTTCGGCAAACGAGTCACCAAGGCGCGCAACCACCAGAACCCGGTGCAGACGGCGAATTTCGCCTCGCTGGATGAGAACCAGGAGCGGCTGCGGCAGGAGGTCGCCCTGCTCGGTTTTACGTACCACTATCGCCCCGAAGCCCTGGCCACGGATTCTCAGTCTATTTCATTGGATGAAGCCTTGCGCGCGCTCGCCTCGCAGCAGGGTGATCCGCGCTACACCGTCTGGCTCAAGAGCGAACTGGCGCGACTGACCAATCCGGAATCCGCCGAGTACCAGGCATTGTTCCCTGCCACGCTGACCGGCGTGTCCATGGTCAATGCCGTGCTGTGCCACCGCGCCATCCGCACGCTCGTGGTGAGCTACGAGCAGCGTGCGGCGGCGCGCAGCCAGGAAAGGCTGATCTACCGCCACGCCATTCACGTCATCACGGCCGTGATGATGAAGCGCCTGCGCCAACGCATCGGGGCGGCAGCCGTCATTGACGCCGCAGCGATTCCCGGCTTGATCAGCCAGTCTCTCGACGAGCTGCGGCAGCAAACCTTTGACCTCAAGCAGCAGCAACTGCTGGGCGAGGGGCCGTTGGCCTACTTCCGCAATCAGGGCAGTGTCGTCTCGTTCATGGCTGACCTGATGGCCACACACTTTGGCCTGGCTGCCGACCCGACGCTACCCACTCTGCGCAATATCAACACTGCGGCGGATGCGTATCCGCGCAAGCGCCTGCTCGACTACTTGTCGGGCAAGGCACCCCAACTATGAGAGCGATGCCATGAGCAAGCAAAAACTAGAACTGACATGGATCGGAAAGGAGAAACGGCCCAAGCTGGAGCCGCGTATTCTGCTCGAAGACCCGGACAAGTCGTACCACGCCAAGCGGCGCGTGACGGAGAACGACATCTTCGACAACCGGCTGATCTTCGGGGACAACCTGTTGGCGTTGAAGGCGCTGGAGTATGAATTCACTGGGCGAGTCAGGTGCATTTACATCGATCCGCCTTACAACACTGGCTCCGCCTTTGCTCAGTATGAAGATGGCCTTGAACACTCGATCTGGCTGGGCTTGATTCGTGAGCGCTTGACCCTTCTGCGAAACTTACTGTCGAAAGATGGTAGTTGCTGGATTCAGCTTGACGACAACGAAGCCCAGTACTGCAAAGTGCTCGCAGATGAAATCTTTGGACGAGACAACTTCATCGCCAACGTGGTTTGGAACAAATCCTATGCGGTGCGGAGCAACGCGCAGTTCTTTTCATCAGCGCACGAGCATATTCTGGTTTACGCCAAAGATCGTGCGCACCTTCGGTTAAACCAATTTGGCCGATCGGCAAAGCAGACGGAGAGATACAGCAACCCCGACAACGATCCTAGAGGGCCTTGGCAGTCTGTCACGATGACAATTAGTCTGGTTGGTGGAGCTCGCGGTAGACAGTACGCGAAAACCGGAGTTTCGGAGAACATCTTTGAGGTGAAGTCGCCGAGCGGAAAGGTGTTCCTCCCTCCGCCGAACCGTTGCTGGAGTCGTAATCCAAGTGGTTTCAAGAAGCTAGATGCTGAGGGGCGCATCTACTGGGGAACAAGTGGAGAGAACGCCCCTCGGCTGAAGATGTATCTCAGCGAAGCAGCGGAAGGCGTCATGCCTACAACGCTATGGGCCGATGGCGCAGAGTTCGGGCACAACCAAGATGGCATTCGAGAATTGCGTGCCTTAGATGTTGGGGACTTCCCGACCCCAAAACCAGAGAAGCTAATTTCGCAAGTCATTTCGCTAGCAAGCGATCCCGGCGACATAGTGCTCGACTCCTTTGCCGGTTCTGGAACAACCGGTGCGGTAGCCCACAAGATGGGGCGACGGTGGCTCATGGTCGAGTTGGGTGAGCACTGCCACACGCACATCCTTCCGCGCCTTCGGAAGGTTATTGATGGTGAGGATGGCGGAGGCGTTACGGAAAGCGTCGGCTGGGAAGGTGGTGGTGGCTTCCGTTATTACAGCCTCGCACCCAGTCTGATCATCAACGACCGCTGGGGCAACCCGGTCATCAACCCCGAATACAACGCCGCGCAACTGGCCGAGGCGCTGGCCAAGCTGGAAGGCTTCAGCTACGCGCCTTCCGAGGTGCAGTGGTGGCAGCATGGTCACTCCAGCGAGCGTGACTTCATCTACGTCACCACGCAGAACCTGTCTGCCGACCAGTTGCAGGCGCTGTCCGATGAAGTGGGTTCCGACCGCAGCCTGTTGGTCTGCTGCGCTGCTTTCCACGGCGTGACTGCCGCCAAAGCAAACGAACGCTGGCCGAACCTGACGCTGAAGAAGATTCCGAAGATGGTGCTGGCCCGTTGTGAATGGGGGCATGACGATTACAGCCTGAATGTGGCGAACCTGCCGATGGCAAAGCCCGACCCCGTTGAGACTTCGGCAGCCGCCGAAGCGAACAAGAAAGCCAAGAGCAGGAAAGTGCCCGCTGCGAATTCGAATCAGGGCGGTTTGTTTGGGGAGAACGAATAATGAACAGCCGTGTCCTGCACGCCGTCACCGGTCGTCTGTCTCTTCGGCCGCCCCAGGCGGATTCGCTCATCAAACTGGTTCGCGCGCTTGATGCCGCGCCTGAACTTTTAGGCCACGAGCGAGATGTCCCAGCGATTCTTTCCACGCTGAAGGCCGAGTTCAGCACGCTTGAGGATTTCGAGCGCGAGTTTCCGTCACTGTGCTTTGCGCTGGCAACCGGCGTGGGCAAGACGCGCCTGATGGGAGCCTTCATCGCCTACCTGCATCTGGCCCACGGCATCAACAACTTCTTCGTGCTCGCGCCCAACCTGACGATCTACAACAAGCTCATCACGGACTTCACGCGCAACACGCCGAAGTACGTGTTCAAGGGGATTGCCGAGTTCGCACAGCAACCGCCGCTGATCATCACCGGTGACAACTACGACCAGACCGGCGCGGCGGTGGATGATCAGCCACAGGGCTTCGCCCACGACGTGCGCATCAACATCTTCAACATCTCCAAAATCAACTCCGAGGTGCGCGGCGGCAAGGAGCCGCGCATCAAGCGGATGAAGGAAGTGCTGGGTGACAGCTACTTCAACCATCTGGCGAACCTGCCTGACCTTGTGTTGCTGATGGACGAATCGCACCGCTACCGCGCTAGCGCGGGCGTGCGCGCCATCAATGAGCTGAGGCCGCTGTTTGGCCTGGAGGTGACAGCGACGCCATTTGTGGAATCCAGCAAGGGGCCGGTGCCGTTCAAGAACGTGGTGATGGATTACCCCCTGGCGCGGGCGATGGAGGATGGCTTCGTCAAGGAGCCTGCCGTGGTCACCCAGCGCAACTTCGACGCCAAGGCGCATACGCCCGAGGAGATCGAGAAGACCAAGCTGGAAGACGGTGTGCGCCTGCACGAGACGACCAAAGTCGAGCTGCTCACCTACGCTCGCGAGAACAGCGTCAAGCTGATCAAGCCTTTCATGCTTGTCATTGCTCGCGACACCACGCACGCAGGGCAACTCCTCGCGCTTCTGGAGTCGGAAGCCTTCTACGAGGGCCGCTATCAGGGCAAGGTGATTCAGGTCGATTCCAGCCGTACCGGCGCGGAAGAAGAGGAGATGATCACGCGTCTGCTGGCCGTGGAGAGCGTGGACGAGCCGACCGAGATCGTGATTCACGTCAACATGCTCAAGGAGGGCTGGGACGTGACTAACCTCTACACCATCGTGCCGCTGCGCGCCGCCAATGCCCGCACGCTGATCGAACAGTCCATCGGGCGTGGCCTGCGACTGCCCTACGGCAGGCGCACGGGCGTCGCGGCGGTGGATCGCTTGAACATCGTCGCGCACGACAAGTTCCAGGAGATCATCGACGAGGCCAACCGGGGCGACTCGCCGATTCGCCTGAAGCAGGTCATCCTTGATGCGCCGAGCGCCGACGATAAGAAGGTCAGCGTACAGGTCGAGTCCGGAGCGACGGCGCGTCTCGGTCTGACGGATGCACCGGTCTTGGTTACAGGGGTTTCATCCGCCGAAAGTGGAGCGGAAGTCCCAGTGCCCGAACCGGTGTTCACCACGGAGGCGGAGAAGAAGGCCGCGCGCGTGGTCATGGACGTCATCGGCAAGTACGAGGTCAAGCGCGATCTGGTGCCTACCAGCAGCGCGCTGCTGAAACCCGAAGTGCAGAAGGAAATCCTCGCGGAGGTGGCGGAGCGGTTGAAGCCCCTGCAAGGCGAATTGCTGGCGAGCGTGGATGAATCCGTCCCCGCACTTGACTTGTCCGCCGTGGTGGCGAAGACCACCGAAATCGTGGTGCAGCAGACCATCGACATCCCGCGCATCGCGGTGGTGCCGACTGGCGAGGTCACGACGGGGTTCCACGCCTTCAAGCTGGACGTGAGCCAGCTCCACCTCCAGCCGGGTGAGCGCGAGATCGTCATCCATAACCTGCGTACCAATGAGCAGGACACTCTGGCCGCCGAAGTTGGGCTCAAGGAGCAACGGCCGGAGGACTACATCGTCCACGCGCTGGTGGACTTTGACGACATCGACTACTTCACCCACGCCGATCTGCTCTACGACCTCGCAGGCCAGATGGTGCAGCATCTGCGCGGTTATCTGTCCGAGGACGAGACCGTCAACGTCCTCGATCGTGACCGCCGCCTGATCGCACGGGAGATCCACGCGCAGATGATGGCCCACTTCTGGGAAGAGGCGACGGAGTACGAGGTGCAGGTCAGTCGCGGCTTCACCGAACTCAAGCCGTGCAACTACACCGCCACGGCGGGCCAGACGGCCCATCACTTCCGGGAGACGGTTGCAGAGACTGGCCGCATCAAGCAGATGCTCTTCGGGGGCTTCGCGCGTTGTCTGTACCCGCTACAGAAGTTCGATTCGGACACTGAGCGGCGCTTCGCCATCATCCTGGAGCGCGATGCCCTGAAGTGGTTCAAGCCTGCGAAGGGGCAGTTCCAGATCTACTACAAGCTTGGCACCGAGCAGCCGGAGTACATCCCGGATTTCGTCGCCGAAACGGACTCGACGATCTTGATTGTGGAAACCAAAGCACGCGGCGATATCAACACGCAAGAGGTGCAGGCCAAAGCTGCTGCTGCCTTGCAGTGGTGTCAGCACGCGTCGGACTTCACGGTGAGCGTCGGCGGAAAACCGTGGCGGTATCTGCTCGTACCTCACGATGAAGTCAATGAGTCGCGGCGGCTGGCCGACTTTTTGAGGTTTGTGAAGGCTTGAGGCACTACCGTATCTGGCGACTTGCTCATTTCAGATGACGCAATAAGGAATAACCATGGCCAAGGCCGAAGCAAGCGTTGAAGAACTGGTATCAATGATCGAGCGGGGCGAACTGCGCTTGCCAGAGATGCAGCGCCAGTATGTGTGGCGCTCCACGCGAGTGCGCGATCTGCTGGATTCGCTGTATCGCGGCTACCCATCCGGCGCAATCCTGCTTTGGGAAACGGATGAAGCTGTGCCGCTGCAGGATTTCGCGGTCAGCCAGAGCACGAATCCTTACCAGAGCACGCGGCTTCTGCTGGATGGTCAGCAGCGTCTGACATCGCTCTCTGCCGTCATTCGTGGCGAGCCAGTATCGGTGCGCGGCCGTCGTCGGCCTATCGACTTGCTGTTCAACTTGGAGCATCCCGACCAGTTGGCGGTCGTGACCGAAGTGGAAGAGAACGGCGACGACGAGGACGATGCCGACGACGATAGCGAACTGATTGGCGATGAGACGGACTCGACCGAGGACGAACTGCTCAAGCGCTTCAACAAGATGACTTTCGTGGTGGCCACGAGGAAGCTGGAGCAGTTGCCGCATTGGGTGAAAGTGTCGGAAGTGTTCAAGACCGACAACGATGCGCCTTTCCTCAAACGTGCCGGTATCAGTGGTTTTGACGATCCGCGGTACGAGAAGTACAGCCAGCGCTTGGCCCGGCTACGTGGCATCCGTAAGTACGTTTATCGGATGGACGTGCTGGAACGCACGCTTTCTTACGATGAGGTCACGGAAATCTTCGTCCGGGTCAATTCACTGGGAGCCAAGCTGCGCAGTTCCGACTTGGCTCTGGCTCAGATCACCGCCAAGTGGCGGCACTCACTGCAGACGTTCCAGGATTTCCAGAAGGCATGCGCCAAGACGGGCTTTGATCTTGACCTCGGTTTGCACTTGAAGAATCTGATGGCGTTTGCCACCGGTCAATCACGTTTCCAGATCGTGGGTAGCCTGAATGTGGAGAAGCTGCAGAAGGCATGGAAAGAAGCCTGCGAGGGCATGGAATTCGCGCTCAACTTCCTGCGCAGCAATCTGGGCATCGATAGCCCGGCGCTGCTGTCGTCGCCCTTCCTGCTGGTGGTGCTGGCGTATTTCGGACACAGCCGCAACTATGCGCTGAGCAACGATGAGGCCCGCCAGCTGCGCTACTGGGCGCTGATGGCCAATGCCAAAGGCCGCTTCTCCCGAGGCTCCAGCGAAACCATTCTGGATCAGGATTTGGCAAGTATTCGTCAGGGCGGAGCGGTGAGCGAGCTGATCGACCGATTGCGCTTGCAGTTCGGCCGCCTGGACATTACCGCGGAGGAGCTGGAAGGCCGAAACCAGCGCAGCGCGCTGTTCAAGACCATGTTCCTGGCTTTCCGCGCTGCCGGTGCGAAAGATTGGAGCAGCCATCTGACCATTGCTCTGGATCATTCGGGCGCCCAGCATCGCTTGCAGTTCCATCACATCTTTCCCAAAGCCGTACTGAAGACCAGCTTCACTGCCCGCGAGGCGGATGACATCGCCAATCTGGCCTTCATCGGCGGCAAGACGAATCGCGCGATCAGCGATAAGGCCCCGGCGGTTTACCTGCCCCCGCTGGTGGACCAGCTTGGCGAGCCAGCGTTCTCAGCACAGTGCATCCCGGTTGAGGCATCGCTACTGGATGTGGAAAGCTACAAGGCTTTCTTGCTTGAGCGACGCAAGAGGATTGCAACGGCGCTGAATACGTTTGTTGGGCCTGCAGATTGAGCCGATGGACGGCTGTGTATGTAGCCAGGGGGCTCATACTGCCTGACCTAGCTACCGAGGTAGATGGCAGTGATTTGAACGCGCTCGTGTCCCAACTCACGGCTGATGGTCTGACGAGCATGGCGGTCTTCTATGCGCTGGGTTGGACTTAACTCCGTGGCTAACGGTCCACCTGCCGCTGGCGGCGGCCTCCCTGTCAACGTCTCATAACGGCTTTGCGCGTACTGATGGCGAAGGCCATGCATATGACTCAGACCTGCCGCCTTGCATTGTCCATCGTAGACGTGCCGCTGCTGGATGTAGGTCTTGTTTGCCGGGATCAGTGATCCTGTGCCTGCCAGGCGGTGTGCTGCGTGGAGCGCGTCGCGTTGCTCTGTCGTGGTGATGGGCACAGTTCGCTCCCGACCGCCCTTGGTCCACGATCCCTTGAGGGCGATGTGGTCGCCCCGATCTGCGTAACTGGGCTGGAACTTGATCGCTTCCTCCCGACGCAATCCGAAGGCGGCCTGTAGCTGAAGGCTCATGCGCACGTGGGCATCGGAGATCTGTTCAAGACCTGTGCCTAGTTCCCTGGCTTTGCTGACGTTGGTCACATAGCGGCGCTCGGCCACGCCAAGCTGCATGTTGTCCGCTGGCAGGATGCCAGACTTGCTGATCTTCTCTGCCCACCAGCGCAGGTGAGAGAGCCGATTCTTGATGGTTCCCGACGACAAACCTTCGCTTTGCCAGCGCTCCAGTAGCGCCTGGACGTGCTTGCCCTTGAGTGACGACGCCTTCATCTGCCGGAAACCGGCCTCGCGCAGTTGCCGCGCGGCCAGCGACAGCGAGCGCATCCGGTCAGCCTGTGTGTTGTGGCTGCCGTCACGGTTGCGCTGGCAAAGCTGCCGCAGGGTGTAGGTCAAGTCGTCCATCGTCCGGCCTCCAAGCAAAGCGCCGTACTGCGTTGTCCTGAAATTCAGTGGTTAGTGTTGGTGCCAGCTCGCCAAGGCGAGATCCCGTGAGGGCAAGGGCATGGTGTTCAGGAGACACCAGAGCCTCGAATGAGGCGTCCGTCTTGCTCCCTGTTGGAAGCCCGGACGGAGGTACTGCAAGACGAAAGTGATGCGAACGTGGACAAATCCTCCTATGAAGTGAGTGGGATGAGAAATGCAGCGGGAACCCTGTGCGTTGCGCACAGGTAATTACCGCAAGGGGCAGTGCGCCAGGTGGCGCGGTAGGGATGAGTTCAAACAGACGAAGAAGGCTCCGCCCTGGGTAGGGCTGGTATGCGGTCGGAGCCTGGGCATACCTGGGGCGGTTCCACCCTGTCGGGCCAGCGCTTGCAGGAACCTGCGCTGTTGGGGATGCCGATGTACGAAGCCCATCGGTCTTGGCAACTGCCCGGTCAGTGTAGGGCGGCCATCATCATGTCTGCCGCACGCAATAGGAACTGGCTTTCGCCCGCATTGTTGGCGGCATTGCGCGGGTCGTCACTGCGGTGTGCAGTGACGACCCGTTTCGCGGCAGCATTTGCTACGCAGGATGCGGCTGCCATCCCTTGGCCTGCATTGCCTGTGCTGCGATGTCCCCAGCGTTCGTCGAGGCGTTCAGCATCTTGCGGATGTTGGCGATGTGCGCCAGGGCAGTTTCACGCGATGCCGGTGGCGCAGTCGGTTCCGGGCGGGCTTCGGTGCGCGGCGGAGTTGTAGGCCGGTTCGCGGCAGACGTCTCCTTACGACCTGCCCACAAGCGGAACTCGCCCGCAAAAACGCGTTTTACCAAGGCGAAGAAGTAGGCCACGACATTGCGTACGGTGCCGCTCTGGCTGCGTGCTTGCAACTCATCGAGTACTTCCTGGCGATGCTGCGGCGGCAGCCGCCGCAAGGCGGCCTGCACGTCCTTTTGCTGATCTGCCTGGGCATTGCTCAGGCAAGGCGGCAAGCTCACCGACTGCGATGCCGGATCGCCATCGCCTTCGCGCGCGCGGTACGTACGTTCTTTTTTATACATATACGTCTTATACGTACTGCCCGGCTCAGCCGTCATGTGACGAGCGTGTCCGGTCTGTTGCGGAACAAGGGTGCTGCCAGCGGAATCGCCAGACAATGGCAGTGGGTCGGCTGCTTCGCTCGCCTGCGACGGCGGCGTAGGGGGCAAATCATCGTCATTGTGGCGCTGATCGTGGGTCGCAATGGAGGCGGCTTCAGGTGCCTGCGCCAGCGTTGCCTGAATGTGCACGGCCACCCGATCCACCTGGTTGTTTTCGTGGCCGATAGAGGCTTGCAGAAGCGCGGACAGACTGGCATCGAGCGTGCAGGCCTGCTGGAAGACGAGGGCGCTTTCGTGCACCTGATACAGCTCGCTGAGCACATGGCCGGTCAGAGGATCGCGTTGCTGGCCCACCAGACTGATCCACCCCGTCAGCCGAAGCACGACGAGAACGCGCCGGGCCGTCTCGTACCCGGCCCGGTGCCCCAGCGGGGTAGAGGTGAGATAGCGGCGCAACTGCCCCAGATTCGCCAGCGGGCTGATGCCCTCCGCAGAGCGCAGCATGCGCAGAACTTGCCAACCATTGCGCTCCAGCGGCGTGAGGCGAGCATCGAGCATGAGCGATGCCGGCGTGGTGAACAGGGAGTCTTGCCCCAGCGGGTTGTGGCGGGTGTGATGGTCTGCCATGAGCGTTCTCCAGGGTCTGGGCCACAGCGGCCCGTTCCCCTGCATCTCATCGCGTACCGTTCCAGGCGTCAGCCAACAATGCGGTCTGCGCCACAACCGTTTTATCCGGCAGGCGCAGCGCTGGCACCGGCATCCAGACTGATCTATCATCCCGATACCCCTATGGGGGTACAACTGGGGGTACTTCCAGCGATTCCCGCAAAGGCCGTGGCCCGATTTCCCCGCGAAACCTAGCATTCACGGCCCTTTGCCGACCGATCAACGTTTAAACGTGTGATCAACGTCTGATCGTTGTTCCCAAGCGCGTTCGGTCGCGCTTCATGAATGTGAACGGGGCAGGCCCTTGGCAACAAGGGCCTGCCCCGTTCATTTAGAACTTCGCCTGCAGGCTCAACGTCACCCGCCGCGGCTCGCCGTAGATCAAGCCGTTATAGAACCCATACTGCCGATAGTAGGTCTTGTCGAACAGGTTGCTGACGTTGAGCATGGCCGACAGATGGCGGTTGATGTCGTAGCGCGCCATCGCGTTGAACAGCGCATAGCCCTTCAGCGGAATCGGCGAGCTGTCGAAGCCGCCGTGGCCATCCGGCTGGCCGGGATAGGGCTCGGACACCGTCTTGCCTTGCCAGGTCAGGCCGCCGCCGATGGTCAGCCCCCGCAGCATTCCCTGCAGCCGGTAGGTGGTGTTCAGCCGCAGCAGATGGCGCGGGTCGGGACGGTCGGCGGTGTCGTTGTTGCCGACGTCCAGGTAGGTGTAGCCCAGATAGACGTTCCATGCGGCGGTCATGGCGCCGGCGATTTCGGCGTCGACGCCCTTGACGATGACGCCGGTGCCGGGCCGGTAGGCCTGGTCGCCATCGGGCGTCAAGCTGTCGCCGTCTTTCAGGGCGACGTTCTTCTGCAGGCTGCGGAATGCCGACACGGCGGCATTGAGCGCGCCATTGAACCATTCGCCCTTGATGCCGGCCTCGTAGCTCGCGCCCGTGATGGGCTTGAGGGTGTCGCCGCCTTCGTTCTTGCCGGTCTGCGGCGTGAAGACATCGGTGTAGCTGGCGTAGACCGAGTAGTTCGGTGTCAGCCCATAGACCAGGCCGTAGTAGGGCGTCCAGGCGTGGGCGGCGTTTTCGCCGGTGCGCGCCCCGCGGACACCCGCCGCGTTGTAGTTGTCGCTGTGGATCTGGTAGACGCTGCGGCGCAGCCCGGTGATCAGGGTCAGGTCGTCGGCGAGCTCGAAGCGGCCCGCGACGTAGCCGCCATATAGCGTTGTCCGGGTGACGCGGCGGGCGTCGGTGCGGAACGCGCGGATGTTGCCGTATTCGTCGCCGCGCCAGGCGCGCCAATCCGCCACGGGCAACTCGGTGCGGTATTGGCAGCGGCCCTTGAAGCCGGCGATGCCATCGATGCTGCAGTTGCTGCTGTTGAAGGTCCAGGACGGTTCGTCCATGCGGGAGCCGTTCAGGCCGACGAGCAGTTCATGCCGGCGTCCGAGCAGTTCCAGCGGGCCCGACAGATCCAGCGAGAAGGCGTCGGTTTCGCCTTCCGTTTCCGAGTGGATGGCATTGAGGTAGGCGCCGCTGCCGTCCTGCTTCCAATGGGGCCAGCGGACCTTGCCGTTGTTGACCTTGATGGCGCCCTTGTTGCTCAGGTCCGCGCGCGAGGTGTGGGCATAGTCGGCGCGCAGCTTCCAGTCGTTGTCGAAGCGATGGTCGAGCGAGGCGAACAGCGTCTTCGCTTCCATGTCGCTCTTGCTCCAGTCCGCCGCGAGGTTGAGGCTGCGGCGGAAATGGGTCGGCGAGCCGTCCGCGAACCAGGCGGGCACGTTGGCGCCCCAGGAGGCGCCGTGGAAGATGCTGTGTTCGTACTGGAAGCCCAGCCCCACCTGCGTGCGGGCGGTGACATCCATGGCGACGCTGGCCAGGAACCCCTGCCGTTCGATGCCGGAGCGGTCGCGGAATCCGTCGGAGTTCTCGCCGCTGAACACCAGGCGCGAGCGGACGCGGCCGTCCGCCGCCAGCGGTATGTTGATGTCGCCGACGGCATTCTTCTTGTTCCAGCTGCCGGTGCGCAGGATCAGGCTCGCGCCGAGCGTGCGGCCAGGGCGCTTGCGCACCAGGTCGACGGTGGCGGAGGGATCGCCGATGCCGCCCATCAAGCCGTTCGCGCCGCGCACGATGCTGACGCGGTCGTAGAGATCCATGTTGATCGCGCCGCTGCCGCCGCCGTTGAACGAGGACCCGCCGATGATCGACAGGCCATCGACCTTGTAGTTGGTGATGTCGAATCCGCGGGCCCGGTAGGTGGTGCGCCCGCCGTTGTCCAGCTCGGTGAAGGTGATGCCGGTGGTGCTGCCCAGGACGTCGCCGATGGACTGCATGCCCTGGTCGTCCATCTGCTGGCGCGTGACCACCGACACGGACTGGGGGGTTTCCTTGGGGCTCAGGGTCAGGCCCGTCGAGGCGCGGGTGGCGGGAACGGTATAGGCGCGCGTCGTCTCGGTGGGTTCGTCGGTCTGCCCGGTCACTTCGATGGCGGGCAGCGTGGCCGGGGCGGGCGAGGCCGTGGCGCCGGCGTCCGGCTGCCGCGCTTGGGCGGGGGCCGATGCCAGGGCCAGGGCAATCAGGCCGAGCAGGACGGACGAGCCAGACGGATGTGGGTGCATGAAGGGATCCCTTGAAACTTGAAAAGCAATGCCATTGATTGGCATTTCCATTTCGTAAATGAGGCGCCAAGGGAATATGCCGGATCTCTGGCGAAATGGATCAAGCCGGGCCGCGTGGCCCGCAAAAGAAGACTTGTTCAAGGCAGGCGCGGCGCGAGCCCCGCTGCGCGCGCGGCGGGCAGGACGATGGCGATGCCCCGCCGGCCGTCAGGCGCCGTCGATTGCGTTCACCACGGTTCCAGGAGCCAGCCCTGTTGCGTGGCGTGCAGCCGATCCGTGAGCGCCAGGCTGTCCAGGAACGCGTCGTCGTGCGACACCACCGCCAGGGCGCCTGGGTAACCGCGCAGCATGCTTTCCAGCGCGAGCGTGGAGGGCAGGTCGAGGTGATTGCTCGGTTCGTCCAGCAGCAATAGCCGCGGCGGCGGATCGGCGTAGAGCGCGCAGGCCAGCGCCGCCTTCAGGCGCTCGCCGCCGCTGAGCGCGCCGCTTGGCGCCGTGATCTTGCGCGCGTCCAGGCCGAGGTGCGCCAGTCGCGTGCGCAGTTCGCCTTCGTCGAGGGCGGCGTTGACCGCTTGCAGTTGTTCGAGCACGGGCCGATCCGAGGCCAGGTCGGCCAGGCGCTGGTCGAGATAGACGCATTCGGACGCGCCCTTGCGCTCGCCCGACAGGGGCGCGAGCAGGCCCGCCAGCACCTTGAGCAAGGTCGACTTGCCGCACCCATTCGGGCCGGTGACCGCGATGCGTTGCTGGCCGCCGAGCAGCAGGTCGACGTGGCGGGTGGGGCCTGCGATGAAGGGCAACGTGACGGCGTCCAGCTCCGCCACGCGCCGCTGCGCCGCCTGCGCGACGGGCAGGGCATGCAGCGAGATGTCGGCGTCCTTTTCCACCTGCGCCGCGGCGTCGCGCACGGCCTGGGCGAGGCGTTCGTGGGCGGCGGCATGTTGCTGCCGCAGCCTGCCGGCCGAGTCCTCGCTGCGGCCCTTTTGCCGGTCGAGCAGGATCTTGGCCTGGTTGGCCTCCTTGCCATGCCGCTGGCCGCGCGCCTGGCGGCGTTCCTGCCGCTCGCGCTGCGCTTGCATGGCCTGTTCTTCGCGCCGGCGTTCGAGCTTGTGGTGTTCGAGCCGCTCCAGGGCATTCGATCGTTCAAGCGCCTTGCTCGCGGCATAGGCGCTGTAGTTGCCGCCGTAGCCGCGCAGGCCCAGCGATGAGAGCTCCACGATGCGCGCCAGGGTGTCGAGCAGTTGCCGGTCATGGCTGACGACCAGCAGGCCGCGCGGCCAATGGCGCAACTGGTCGATCAGCGCCTGCCGGTTGGGCCGGTCCAGGTGATTGCTGGGTTCGTCGAGGATGAGGAAGTCGGCCTCGGACAGCAGGGCGCTGACCAGCGCCACGCGCATGGCTTCGCCGCCGCTCAGGGCGCTGGCGGGCGTCGCGGCGTCGAGGTGGCCGAGGCCGTCGCGTTCCAGCACTTGCCGCAGGCGTTGGCGGATGTCCCACCGGTCGCCGACGCGCTCGAAATCTTCCGGCGCGCTGCTGCCGGCTTCGATGCGCGCCAGGGCGTCCAGCGTCGTTTGCACGCCGGCCAGGCTGGCGACCGTGGCGCCGGCGGGCGGGGAGACCTGCTGCGCCAGGTAGAAGACGCTGCCCGATCGCAGGCAACGCCCGCTCGACGGCGGCAACTGGCCGGCCAGGATCCGCGCGAGCACGGTCTTGCCGGCGCCATTGCGCCCGACCAGGCCGGTGGGGCGTTGGTCGAAGGTTTCGTCGAGTCCGGAAAAAAGCGGGCTGCCATCGGGCAGCAGGTACGACACGCTTTCGAGCGTGAGATAGGGAGTCGTCATGCGTGATGCTTCCAGGGATGCCAGGAACTCCCCCTGCGAACGGGGGCGGGTGGAGACTGGCCGTCATTGCGACGGCGGCATCAATGGCGCATGGGACGAATACCTCGATGGATGGAGTTCAGGCCGTTACTTTAAAAGCCCTTGGCGGAATTGGCAAAACGCGAGCGCGGCCAAGCCGTGCGCGGCGGCGGGAAGCGCGGGGCAAAGATGCCCATGCACCTGAGCCCGCGCGCCGAGGCGCGGCGTCTCAGGCGTCCAGGCATGCCGCGACCAGCCATCCCGCCAGGTACAGCCCGACGCCGAACGACGCATGCGCCATCAGGCTGCGCAGCCGCGCCACGCCGGGTTTCGGCATCCGCGAGGCCGCGATGCCGGCGCCCATGCCGGGTTGCAGGATCAGGAATGGCGCCGCGACCGTGGCGATGCCAACGATCAGCGCCGGCAGCAGCGTCGGCCGCGCGGCCCAGGCCGGGCCCCAGAGCGCCAGCAGCAGCAGGGCGAACAGGACGCCGATGGCGTAGTGGGCGATCCAGCCGATGGCGCGTTCGCCCGCGATGGGCGCCGAGCGCGCGATGCCGGGATGGGTCAGGCGGCCGCGCGGCAGGTGGCCGATCCAGCGGCCGACCATGGCGTAGTCCAGCGACGGCGCGTTGAACAGGCGCTTGAGCAGCAGCGCCCACAGATCCATGACGAGGGTGGCGCCGACGCCGATCAGCACGGCGCGAAGCAGGAGGTCAGAAGGCATGCAGGAGTTCCGGCAAGATGAAATAACAATCAATAGATTAATTGAATGTTATTCAATAACCTTTCCGGGTGTCAATGGCACGGACGAATGTCGGGGCTTTGCCCGCGCGTAGCGGCACGGGGGTGAATGGCTTTGGTCGCGACCGTGGGCGCGCTGCCCTGGGCGGCCCCGGGCGCGGTTACTCGACCTTGTTGCCGCTGGCGGCGCGCAGGAAGTTCTCTTCCAGCACGTTGAGTACGCGGTTCAGCGTGTCGATGTCGGTGGCCGACAGGCCCTTGAGCGATTCGTCGAAGAAGGCGGCCCGCTTGGGCAGGGCCTCGTCGACCACGGCCTGGCCGGCGGGCGTGAGGCGGGCGTTGGTCAGGCGATTGTCCTGCGCGTCGACCGCGCGCGCGATCCAGCCGAGCTTCTGCATCGCCTGCAGCTGGCGGGTGAGCGAGGCGGGATCGAGGCGGCAGCGCTCGGCCAGGTGCTTCTGCGAACACTGGCCGTTTTCGTGCAATGCCAGCAGGATGCGCCAGCGCGGCAGCGCGTGGCCGACCCGGCCGCTGAAGGCGCTCTGCATGACGCGGTAGGTCTGGCCCATGTGCTGGATGACCTGCAGGCCCTGTTGTTGTTTGGGCAAAAGCTACTCTCCGACGCTGGCGGGCTCCGGCTTGGAGACGCGCGCCAATTGCACCAGGGGGACGCGCCGCACGCACCAGAGCGCCAGCACCGCGACCGCCAGGGCGATGAGTTGCCCTTCGTGGATGGCGCTGACCAGCGCCACGCGCGCGATCTCGATCAGCGACGCTCCATCCTGGCCTTGATGCGCCAATTGTGCCAGGAACTGCGTCTGGGCTTCGGGATTGACCAGCATCTGCGGGTCGTCCAGCTGCGGCAGCCAGCGCGCCGAGGCGCCGCGCAGCGTCGATTCGACGCCGCTGAAGTAGCTGTGGTTGACCATGGTGCCGACCACGGCGGTGCCGAGCATGCCGCCGATCATGCGCAGCGATTGCAGCAGCGCGGTGGCGATGCCCAGGTGGGTGCGCCCGGCGGTCTGCTGCGCGAACACGGTCAGGTTGGGCATGATGAAGCCCATGCCCAGGCCGGCCATCAGCATGTAGCCGGCGATCAGCCAGTGCGCGGTGTAGTTGTGGGTGGTGACGATGCCCAGGCAGGACAGCGCCATCAGCAGGAAGCCCGCGTACAGCATGCGGTTGGGGTTGCGGATGCGGGTGATGATGCGGCCGTTGATGATGCTGCCGACGGTGATGAAGACCACCAGCGGCGTGATCAGCAGGCCGGCGTCCTGCGGCGACAGGCCGAAGCCGCCCTGCAGCAGCAGCGGCGCGTAGAACAGCAGCGAATACATGGTCACGCCGACCAGCAGCGCCAGCGTGAACAGCGTGGCCAGGCCGCGGTTGCGGAACATGTCGAACGGTAGCAGCGGATGCGGGCAGCGGCGTTCCCACCAGTACAGCAGGCCGAAGGCGGCGATGCTGCCGACGCCCAGCAGCACGATGGTGGCGCTCAGGCCTTGCTTGGGCAGCAGCTCCACCAGCAGCTGCAGGCCGCCGAGCGCGACGGCGATCAGCAGCGCGCCCTGCCAGTCCAGGCGCACCTTGCCCTCGGTGTGGTTGCGCAGGTGCGGCAGGTAGCGCGCCACGAACCACAGGCCGAGGATGCCGATGGGCAGGTTGACGTAGAACACCGAGCGCCAGCCGTAGTGCTCGGTCAGCGCGCCGCCCAGCGTCGGGCCGACCGCGTTGGCGATGCCGAAGGCCGAACTGAGCATGACCTGCCAGCGCAGCCGCACGTGCGGGTCCGGGAACAGGTCGGGAATGGAGGCGAAGGCGGTGCCCACCAGCATGCCGCCGCCCACGCCCTGCAGGGCTCGCGCCAGCACTAGCGTGAACATGCTGTCGGCGGCGCCGCACAGCACCGAGGCCAGCGTGAACAGCACGATCGCCGCCACCACGAAGGGCTTGCGGCCGTAGTAGTCGCCCAGCCGGCCGAAGATCGGCACGGTGATGACCGAGGTCAGCAGGTACGAGGTCGCCACCCAGGCATACAGCTCGAAGCCCTTGAGCTCGGCCACGATGGTGGGCAGCGCGGTGCCCACCACGGTCTGGTCGATGGCGACCATCATCATGACGAAGCACATGCCCAGCATGGCGAGCAGGGTCTGCCGGAAGGGAAGCACCTGGCCGGGTGAATAAGGGGTGCTGGGGGCGGGGGCGGGCATTGTTGGATGGATCAATTATTGATGGATCAATAATTCTAGTCCTACAATCGCCGAGACAGAAAACCGTCAGTTTCAGGCCTGGCGCGCAGGCGGGCCCGATTTGTTACGATAGCGGTATGTGCACGCTGGTCATGCCGGCGTCTTCAGCAGGTCTTTCCATGGCAGTCCCTCTCCGCTTGGCGTATCGGCCCCCGGCCTGACGCACGCGGCGGCATGCGATCGAAGACGGACAAATCATGAAGCCGCGCGTCCGGCGCGACGGCAAAGCGCCATTCCCGCGCCAGGCGCGGCGGGGGGCATTCTAGGATTACCAGTCGAGGTACCGACGGGGCGGCAATGAAAACGTGGTTCAAGCGCATTCTGATAGGCCTGGTGGTGTTGGTTGTCGTGGCCGTCGTTGGCCTGGCCATCTTTTTGCTGACGTTCGACCCCAACGCGTACAAGTACAAGCTCGAAGAGCTGGTCCAGGAACGCTATCACCGCACGCTCACGATCGACGGCGAGATCGAGCTGTCGCTGTTCCCGCGCATCGGCCTGTCGGTGCAGGGCGTGTCGCTGTCCGAGGTCAATAGCACCGAGACCTTCGCCTCCATCGAGAGCACCCGCCTGGCGGTGGCCGTGTGGCCGCTGCTGTCCAACAGCTTCGTGGTCGATCATGTCGCCATCAGCGGCTTCAAGGCGCGCGTGGTGCGCGGCAAGGACGGCCAGTTCAACTTCAGCAACCTGGTGGGCGGCACCGCGCCTGTGGTGGCCACGCCCGCCAATCCCGCCGAAGCCCTCGCGGGGGCGGCGCAGACCGCCGCGCAGGCCCTGACCAGCGGCACGCTGCCGCCGTCGCGCAACAACATGCAGATCGACATCGCCGGCCTCGACCTGAAGGATGGCGAGGTGCTGCTGCAGGACGAGATGTCGGGCATGGCCGTGGCCGTGACCAAGATCAACGCCAACACCGGCCGCGTCACCTTCAACCAGCCCTTCGACGTGCGCCTGACGGCGCGCCTGGAAGGCGGCAATCCGCGCATCGACGCCAACCTGACCGGCCAGGCGCTGCTGACGCTGGATCCGTCCGCCAAGCGCTACGCGGCGCAGAAGCTCGACCTGCGCATGGACGGCAAGCTGCCGGGCGCCGAGGCCAAGAGCCTGGCGGTGCGCGGCAACCTGGCGTTCAACGGCCAGAAGTCGGCGCTGGACGTGGCCGGCCTGGAAGTCGTGTTCCAGGGCGACGTGACCGACCCGGCCGCTCGCGCCACCAATGTCGACGCCAGCGTGGCCATGCCCAAGCTGTCGATCGACCCGCACAAGAGCCAGTTGCAGATCGAGAAGCTGGCGGTGCGCGCCAAGGGCGGCGTGGCCGACGGCCCGTTCGAATTCGCCGTGGACGCGCCGGCGCTGAACATTTCGCCGACGCAGGCCACGGGCGAGGCGCTGACCGGCCGCGTGCGCATCAGCGGCCTGGACGCCAGCTTCGGCCTGAACGGCATCAGCGGCAACGCCACCGAGCTCGACATCAAGGAAGCCAAGCTCGACAGCACATCCAAGAAGGGCGAGCGCGTGGTCAAGCTGACCTTCGCCTCGCCGCTGTCGCTGAACCTGCTGCAGCGCCAGGGCGGCCTGGCGGGCCTGCGCGGCGACGTCAACATCACCGACCCGGGCCTGCCCAAGGGCAGCCTGCAGATTCCCGTGATCGGCAGCCTCAACGTCGACCTGTTGAAAGACACGGCCAGCAGCAAGATCAACGCCGTGCTCGAAGGCGGCAAGTTCGACCTGACCGCCGACATCGCCAAGCTGAGCGACGCGCCGCAGGTGAACTTCGCGCTGGCGGTGGACACGCTGGACCTGGACAAGCTGGTGCCGCCGGCGGCGGCTGCCGCCGCGCCGGCCAAGCCGCCCGCCGACGGCAAAAAGGACGAAAACAAGCCGGTTGCGCCGGCCGCGCCCGCGGACGATTCGATCAACCTGTCGGCGCTGGTCGGCCCGAGCGTGAACGGCACGCTCAAGGTCGGCAAGCTGGTGGTGCGCGGCCTGAAGGCCGATGACGTCGCCGCCGCTGTCAAGCTCGATCGCGGCAAGCTCGACATCTCCAGCCTGACCGCCGGCCTGTACGGCGGCAAGCTGGCCGGCGCGCTGTCGGTGGACGCGGCGCAGGGCAACCAGCTGGCGACCAAGATGTCGCTGGCCGGCATTTCGATCGAGCCGCTGCTGATGGACCTGGCGCAGCGCAACGTGCTGAGCGGCACGGGCAGCCTGGCGCTGGACCTGAAGACCGCCGGCGCCAACGCCTATGCCATGAAGAGCGGCCTGGGCGGCACGCTGCAGGTGCGGCTGCGCGATGGCGCGGTCAAGGGCATCAACCTGACGCAGACGCTGCGCGAGCTGAAGGCCGCGCTCAAGCCCGAGTCGCAGGACGAAACGGTGGCGGCCGACACCAGCAAGCAGACCGCGTTCTCGGAAATGGATGCCGACCTGGCCTTCACCAAGGGCGTGGCGAGCGTCAAGCGCCTGAACGTCGTGTCGCCGCTGCTGCGCGTGACGCAGGGCGAGCCGGCCACCATCGACTTCGTCAAGAACGAGCTGGACCTGGTGGCGCGCGCGCGCGTCGTCAATCCGGCCGCCGACCCCGAAGGCAAGGAACTGATCGACCTGAAGGACGTGACGATTCCGGTGCACGTGCGCGGTCCGTTCGAGAAGCCCACCTACACGCTGCTGTGGAAGGACGCCATCGCCGGCATCCTCAAGCGCAGCCTGGAAAACAAGCTGCGCGAAGCCGTGACCGGCAAGGGCAAGGGCGGTGCGGCCGTGGACAAGGCGCTCAAGGGCCTGCTGGGCAAATGAGCGCCGCCTTCCAGCCCATCGCCCAGTGCGGCCACACGGAACAGGCCGAAGCCGCCGCCTATCACCGGCAGTGGCTGGTCGCCAATGATTCGGGCCAATGGCTCAACCGCGAGCTGTGCCCGCGGCTGGCCGACGTGACGGTGGAATTGCGCCTGGGCTACCTGGTGCTGCGCGCGCCGGGCATGCTGCGCATGGATATTCCGCTGGACGTGATCGAGGACGACGACAGCGTGCGCTACAGCATGAAGGTCGGCGAGCAGGTCATCGACGTGGTCGACGAAGGCGAGCTGGCCGCCGCCTGGATCTCGAATTTCGTGCAGGTGCCGTGCCGTATCATGAAGGTGCATCCGGACACGCCGGTGACCGCCTGGCCGGACTGAGTCCGGCGCCGCGCTCAACGCGGGGCGAGACCCGCTTCAGGCCGCCTGCTTGCGCTTGAATTCAAATACGGTGTGGGCCAGCAGGCCCGCCACCAGGCCCCAGAAGGCCGAACCGATCCCCCAGAAACTGAAGCCCGACGCCGTCGCCAGCAGCGTGATGAGCGCGGCTTCGCGCCGCTGCGGATTGGCCATCGCGGCGGCCATGCCGCCCATGATGGTGCCCAGCAGCGCCAGGCCCGCCAGGGCCGCCAGCAGCGCGGCCGGCAAAGCCTGGAAGAACACCGCGACCGCGCCGGCAACGATGCTCAGCGCGAAGTAGCTGACGCCGTAGGTGGCCGCGGCGATGTAGCGCTTGGACGGCTCGGCGTGCGCCTCGGGGCCGGTGCAGATGGCCGCGCTGATCGCGCCCAGCGTGACGCTGTGGGCGCCGAAGGGCGCGGCCAGCAGGCCCAGGAAGCCGGTGGCGGCGACCAGCCGCGAGGCCGGCGGGCGATAGCCGGCGGCCTGCAGGATGGCCAGGCCGGGCAGGTTCTGCGAGGCCATTGCCACCACGAACAGCGGCACGCCCAGGCTGACCGCGGCCTGCATGCTGAAGACGGGCGTGGTCCAGACGAATTCGGTCAGGTGCCAGTCGAGCTGGTCGACCTGCACGAGGCCCAGGCCGGCGGCCATGGCGACCGCCACGGCCATCACCATCAGCACGGCGTAGCGCGGCGCCCAGCGCCGGCACACCAGGTAGGCGGCGCACATGGCCAGCACCAGCGCCGGCTGCTTGCCGACGTTGGTGAAGATGCCCATGCCGAAGTTGAGCAGCACGCCGGCCAGCATGGCGGCGGCCACTTCACCGGGAATGCGGCGCAGGATGGGATCGATCCAGCCGAACAGGCCGCAGGCCAGCGTCAGCGCGGCGGCCAGCACGAAGGCGCCGATGGCTTCGGGGAACGGCACGCCGGCCAGCGCGGTGACCAGCAGCGCGGCGCCGGGCGTGGACCAGGCCATGACGATGGGCAGGCCGGTGCGCAGGCTGTAGGCCGCGCCGCCCAGGCCCAGCACCAGGCTGAGTGAACCGATCCAGGAACCGATGCGGGCGGCATCCAGGCCGGCGGCGTGGCCGGCCTGCACCATCAGCACCGCGGTGCCGCCGAAGCTGACCAGCACGGCGACCAGGCCGGCCGCGATCGCGGAGGCGGACAGGTCGCGGCGGGCGTTGGGGCGGGAGGAGGGAGTGTCGAAGCCGGGCTGGGCGGTGTCGCTCATGCGGCACCGGTCAGGCGGCGGTACTTGGCCATCAGCTGTTCCTGGCCTTCATTCCATTGCGGATGCAGCTCGATGCATTCCACCGGGCAGACCACCTTGCATTGCGGCTCGTCGTGATGGCCGACGCATTCGGTGCAGCGGTCGGGGTCGATGACGTAGTAGTCCTCGCCCATGGAAATCGCGTCGTTCGGGCACTGGGGCTCGCAAACGTCGCAATTGATGCATTCTTCGGTGATGGTCAGGGCCATGGTGGAGGGGCTACGGAATCCGGCAGGGATATTGCAATTGTACTGCCGGGCCCGCGGCGGGCCGGGCAAGCCCCTGGCGCCGACCTGCCCATCGCCGCTCATGAGGGGCGCCGAGCGGGCCGCCAAAACGCAGGGAGGGCGCGCAAGGCGCCCTCCGGGAGGGTTCGGTGAGGCGGAGAGCGGGGACGCTCAGCCCGGCCAGGATTGCTCGCGGCGTTCCTTGGCCTTTTCCTGCAGCCAGCGTTCCACCGAGGGGAACACGAACTTGCTGACGTCGCCGCCCAGCTGGGCGATTTCGCGCACGATGGTGCCGGAGATGAACTGGTATTGATCCGACGGCGTCATGAACAGGGTCTCGACGTCGGGCAGCAGATGGCGGTTCATGCCGGCCATCTGGAATTCGTATTCGAAGTCGGACACGGCGCGCAGGCCGCGCACGATGACGCGTCCACCCTGGTCGCGCACGAAATCCTTGAGCAGGCCGCCGAAGCTCTGCACTTCCACGTTGGGATAGTGCCCCAGCACTTCGCGCGCGATGTCCACGCGTTCGTCGATGCTGAAGAAGGGCTTCTTGTTGCGGCTGTGCGCGATGCCGACCACGACTTTGTCGAAAAGCGTGGCGGCGCGGCGGACCAGGTCTTCGTGGCCTCTGGTCAGCGGGTCGAAAGTGCCAGGGTAAACAGCGATGATCATGCGAGCTCCGTACCGTTATTAGTGGTGTACACCATCCTCCGAAGCTCGGATTATTGATCTATTTGCGCAATGCAGCAAATTCCAGGAGGTGGTAGTGCACCGCCCCGGCCTTGTCCTGGCGCAGGATCGTGAATCCCTCGGGGGGCTCGATGGCGTTTTCGGCCTCGACGTAGACCAGGCCGCCCTCGGCCAGGATGCCCGGCAGGATCGGCCACAGGCGCGGCAGCCAGCCTTGTCCGAAGGGCGGATCGAGCAGGATGAGATCAAATCGGGACGCATCCATTCTTTCGGCGACCTGCATCGCATCGCCCACGTGGATGCGTATCATGTCGGCTTTGAGCTTGTCGCGCAGTGTCCGCAGCGCGGACGCGGCGGTCTTGTCCCGCTCGACCATCTGTACATGCGCCACGCCGCGCGAGGCCGCCTCGAAGCCCAGGGCGCCGCTGCCGGCGAACAGATCCAGCACCTGTTTGTCGGCGAATTCGCCGCCCCACAGGTGGTTGAGCCAGTTGAACAGCGTTTCCCGCACCCGGTCGGGCGTCGGGCGGAGCGTCTCCACGTCGGGCACGACGATAGGGGTGCGCCGGTATTGGCCCCCGACGATACGAATATACTTGTTACCCATGTTTAGCCGCTTCTTCAAGAAAAAATCCCCTCCGCCCGCCGCGCCGGCCCAGCCCGCGCCGCCGCCTGAGCAGGTGGACGCCGGGATCGCGCCGCAAGCCGAGGTCGAGGTCCCCGCCCAGCCCGTCGAACCCATCGTTCCGGCCCGCGAATTCGCGCCCGTCGCGACGCCCGAGGTGACCCTGCCGGTGCCGTCCGCCGAGGTGCCCGCGCCGGCTTCGGCCAGTGTGCCGCAACCGGCGCCGGCCGTGGTGCCGCAACCGCAGGCCTCGGCGCCCGTGGTTGCGCCTGCCGCCACGCCCGTTTCCACACCTGCTTCCGCCGCACCCGCTTCCGCGCCCGTAGCCGCCGCGCCGGCCGTGACGCCCAGCGCCGCCGCGCCGGCCGTTGCCTCGCCGCCGGTTGCACCCGCGCCGGTGGCGTCGCCGCCCGCCGTCACGCCTCCGGCGCCGGTCGCCGCGGCGCCCGCCGCGCCCGAACCGGAAGCCGCGCCCAAGAAGGCGTCCTGGCTGTCGCGGCTCAAGCAGGGCCTGTCGCGCACCGGCCAGAGCATTGGCGGCATCTTCGTCGGCGTCAAGGTCGACGAGAACCTGTTCGAGGAACTCGAATCGGCGCTCATTATGGCCGATGCGGGCCTGGAGGCCACCGAGAAGCTGCTGACCGCGCTGCGCGCGCGGGTCAAGAAAGAGCGCATCGAGGACCCCGCCAAGGTCAAGACCGCGCTGCGCCAGCTGCTGGCCGATCACCTGCGCCCGCTGGAGCGCGCCTTCGACCTGAAGCGCACGCAGCCGCTGGTGGTAATGATCGCGGGCGTCAACGGCGCCGGCAAGACGACGTCCATCGGCAAGCTGGCCCATACCTTCCAGCGCCAGGGCGCCAGCGTGCTGCTGGCCGCGGGCGACACGTTCCGCGCCGCCGCGCGCGAGCAACTGATCGAATGGGGCAGCCGCAACAACGTCACCGTGATCTCGCAGGACGGCGGCGATCCGGCGGCGGTGGCGTTCGACTCGGTCAATGCCGGCCGCGCGCGCGGCGTGGGCGTGGTGATGGTGGACACGGCCGGCCGCCTGCCGACCCAGCTGCACCTGATGGAAGAACTGAAGAAGATCCGCCGCGTCATCGGCAAGGCCGACCCGGCCGCGCCGCACGAGGTGCTGCTGGTGGTGGACGGCAACACCGGCCAGAACGCGCTGGCGCAGATCCGCGCGTTCGACGCGGCCATCACCCTGACGGGCCTGGTCGTGACCAAGCTGGACGGCACCGCCAAGGGCGGCACGCTGGCGGCGGTGGCGGCGGGCAGCCAGGGCGTGCGGCCGATCCCGGTGTACTGGATCGGCGTGGGCGAGAGCCTGGAAGACTTGCAGCCGTTCGTGGCCGACGAATTCGCCGGCGCCTTGCTGGCCGACTGATCCCGGCCGCGGCGCCCCGCGCTGAAAACACCGCGCCCCACGTCTCCGGTATCGGAGGCGTGGGGCGCGGTGTTTGTGGCGGGCGCAAACGCGATCCGCGAAGGATCGCGTCGCCTTATTTCCAGAAGGGCTTGCTGCCGGCCAGGTCGTCGAAGGCGCGTTGCGCATCCACCGCCAGTTCCTCCAGGCGCGCGCTGATCCAGCCCAGCGCGAACCAGGCCTGCGGATGCGTGGCCGTACACGACTCGTAGTAGTCCTTGGCGACGGCCAGGTCGTTGATCTCGCCCAGGATGTCCTGCACCCGCGACAGCAGCTTGCGGTAGCCGCGCAGCTTGGTCGGCGGCAACAGCGATTCGGCGAAGGCCAGGCTGTAGCGCAGGCGCTTGCCGCGCTTGCGCAGGTCGTGGCGGGTGGGGATGTCGAGCGCGGCGAACTGGGTGCCCTGGTCGGCCACCTTGCTGTGCCAGCGATGCAGGCGCCGCGCCAGCTGCTTGTGCAGCTGCCGCGTGTCGGGCTCGGGCGCCAGCATCGGGATGATGGTGGGCTTGACGCTGGGACCGGCGACGCCGCCTTCCAGGCGGATGGCCGGTTCGGGCGCGACGTCGCTGGGCATGCCGTTGGCGATCGGCAGGCCGTCGCTGGTCGGCACCGCGGGCGGCACGTCCAGGCTCCATTCCAGCAATTCCAGCAGCCAGGCCTGGAAGGCCTTGCCGCCGGCGATGGCGCGGGCGTCCTGTTCGGGCGGCGCCGCTTCCATGGGGATGACCGGCATGCCGGCGCGCATCAGCGCGGGGGCCACGGTTTCGTTCAGCACGTCCTGGTCGCGGTTGGCGCCGAAGGCGGCGAAGTGCGCGCGCACGCCCTGCATGATGGCGTCGGGGACCGGCGCGATCCAGCCGTCGAACAGCTTCCAGCCCGAGCGCAGGCGGCGGATGCCGACGCGCAGCTGGTGCACGTGTTCGGAGTTGCCGGCGCGGTACACGCCTTCGGTGTCGACCTCGGCCAGCACCGCGGCGTTGCGCGCGATCTGGTCCAGGCATTCGGCGGCGATGCGGCCCATGGCCTGGGGCGCGGTCATGTCTTCGCGCAGCTTGACGGCGGCGGCGCCGCGCGGCGCCCAGAACTGGGCGATGGCCTGGGCGCGGCGGCTGTCGAGGTCGTCGCCGGGGATGGCGTCGACGTCGGCCAGGCGCTGCGCCAGCTGGGCCAGCGCGTCGCCGCGCTCGGACTTGCTGCGCGGGTCCAGCACCAGGCTGTGGCGCTGCTGCCAGCCGCGCGCGACCGCGAAGATGGCGGCGGGGCGGCCCGAGACCAGTTCGAATTCGAGTTCGGAGATCGGCAGCTCCAGCGCGCCGGCGCGCAGGATGCCGGTGTCATAGGCCAGCTCGACCGTGCCGTAGCGGGTGCGCACCTTGCGCAGCATGCGCTGCACGTCGGTTTCATAGCGCAGGCCGAGTTCGCCCTTGATGGCGGCCAGCGCGGCCTCGACTTCGGTGCCGGCGTAGACCGACAGGTCGAGCACGGGGCCGGGCCGCGGGTGGTTCAGTTCGATGCGGGTGATGGCGTTGATGCCGGGCATCTTGAGGGTCTGCACCCAGTCGCGGCCTTCCTGGCGCAGGCGAATGGCGATGCGGGCCTTGGCCAGCTCACGCTCGGGCGTGTCGAAGTACATCGCATGCAGGCGGATGCGCGTCGCCTCGCGTTGCTTGATCTCTCGCAGCACGGCCTGGCGGGAAGCCGTGGGCACGTGCAGTTTCAGTTCCTGTTCCGACATGGCGGCGGGTGTCCAACGGCAAAAGCCGAGATCTTAATCAAAGGGGGAGGGATGTTTGATGACCGGTCATATTTATTTCACAAATGCTCGTTCGAGCATAGACCGGGTTGCGGTGCATCAACAATCGTCCGCAAGCCGTTCGACCGACATTCTGGGCGTTGATTGCGTCCGCTCAATTACCCAGTTTCAGTGATAGGCAAAGCGGGGTCGAACTTTTCTAATTGTAATTGGCGGGCCGGACGCTTTTCGCGGGGCCTCGAGACCCATTCGCGCCCGCCCCGGCACTGCCGGCGACGGGCCATGACAAGAAAGAAGAGAGGCCCATGAACCGCACCTATCGCATCGTCCAGAGCCGAGCCACGGGCCAGTGGCAGGGGGCCCGCGAGCACG